>JAIRZX010000729.1 GCA_031267005.1 Deltaproteobacteria bacterium | reverse complement strand
CGTCTCCTTATCTGCTGAACCATACCAATTTTCCAAATTTATCGCTGCCCCAAAACTGCCTATACCTAACTATAACTATATATAATTATATCTACATAACTGCACCAAAACTTATCACGCCGATTAGTTGAAGGGCAAAGAGGTTCACACACATATTTTAGCGAACCTACACTAGCGCCGCCCCCCCGCCCAGCCCGGCCACCGCCTCCTGCCGTCCGATCAGGCGCTCCGCCGCCAGCGCCTCCCCGGCTGCCCGCCCGGCCTCGAGCATGCCGGGAATGCCGGCCGCGAGCGCTTCCAAAGACGCCTTGGCGTCCGCCGCCCCCGCGTCCAGCTCCGCAAGCCGCGAGGACTCTTCCGGGGAAAGCCCGGACGCGCCTTTCTCGGCGAGCGGCGCCCTTTCCGAGTGGACTGCGGCCGATTTGGCGACCGCTTCGTTCCACGCGCGGACGGCGTTCTCCTCGCGGTAGCCGGCGAAGAGGCCGCCGGGCCCGAACGCGTCTGCCGGGACTTTTCCGTCCGCCTGGGGGTCTATCACTTTGAACTCGTCCTCTTTTAAGAGATCGAGCGTCTCCAAAGCCTCCTCGACCCTGCCCTCCCCCATGAGCAGATCGAAAAGATCGTGGTATTGGAACTCGACGGACGAGAGGTAGCTTTTCCTGAACTCCGCGTCGAGGGAGGAGAGCGTCGCGCGGGTCCTCTGGGCGACAGAGACGGAGAGCTTCAAGAAGAAGATGGCGAGGCCTGTCTCGCCCATGGCGGCGCAGGTTTCAGCGAGGTGCCGTTCGACGTAGGCGGCCAGGTGGCTGTCGGGGCCGTAGCGCCGCGCGGCCGCCTCCAGTGCCCTTAACGGGAGCTCCGTCGCGGCGGCCGGCTCTCCCAGCTTCAGCCGTCTGTACGCGAGTAAGTTCATCCCGCGGATCGTCATCTGGTCTTCCGGCCCCAATATTCTCGCAAACCGGGAAATGTTCTTCTCCAGGAGCGTTCTCGCCTCGGCGTACTCTCCCATGGCAAAGAGAGTTAATCCCAGCATGGAGCCGACAAGGGCGGCGTTGCGGCCTTCGGGCCCCTCGATCCTCTCGTACGCCTCCAGGAGAGAAGCGAAATGGGCCCTCGCGGCGGCGTAGTCTTCCGCCGCGATCAACGCGACGCCCAGCAAGTATTGGTAAGTGAGCGTGCCCGGGTGATCCCGGCCCATCTTCCGGGCTGACGCCTCCGCCGCCAAGGCGACCTGCTCCCGCGCCCCGGCGTAATCACCAAGATTCATCAAGGTTATCGCGAGGTTGCTTCTCGAAATAGAAATTTCGGGGCTGTCGGGCCCCTGGACCCGGCCGCGGATATCCACCACGCGAGAAGATATTTCCAACGCCGTGGAGAAATCCCCGGACTGCGCAAGGACGAAGGCCAGCGCGTCCATGGCCGCGAGAGTCATTTTGTCCTCTGGCCCCCGCGTCCTTTCCAGTGCTTCGGCCGCCTGTTCCAAGATCTCCCTCGCCGCTGCGAATTCGCCCGACGAGGCCATTGCCAAGCCGAGCGCCAAACGCGAGGCGACAGCGTCTTCATTGTCGCGCCAGAGCCCGCTTTCTTTCCAGTCGGCGACCCGCCTCCGGACGCCCGGGGCGGCCGCGCCTTCCCCGAGCTTGTCCGCGGCCGCCACGAATTTTTCCCAGGACTCCATCGTGGAACGGTGGTCGGCCCCGAGAACGCGTTCCCGGGCCGCGGCCACCTGCTCGTAGAGATCCCTCGCCTCCCTGTATTGGCCGTTCCGGAAGAGGGCCCCGGCCAGATCGGAGCTGGCCGCTAGCGTGTCGGGATGCTCCTGGCCCAACGCATTCCGGCGCGCGGCCGCCGCCTGCGAGAACAGATCCCTCGCGCCCCCGTAGTCGCCGAGCCCCGAAAGGGCGGAGGCCAGTTTCGCTTTGGCCGTCGCGGAGTCCGGATGGTCGGGGCCGAGCGTCCTCGACAGGGAATCGACCGCCCGGGCGTAAAGATCGCGCGCCCCGGCGAGATCGCCCTTTCCCCCGTAAACGTCGGCCAGGCGCGTGGCGGCTTCGGCCGTTTCGGGATGATCCGGGCCCAGCGTCCTCGCGCGGGCCTCCAGGATCTGGGAAAAGAGCCCGCGAGCCCCCTCGCCGTCCCCGGCCGCGGCCATGCACCTGGCCCGCTGGAACCCAGCTTCCAGGGTGTCGGCGTGGTCGGGGCCGAGGGTCCTGGACCGCGCCTCTTCCAGACGGGCCAGCATGGAAAGCGCGGCAGGGTAGTCCTTGAGGTTGAAGGCCGCAGCCGAGAGCCGCCGCAACGCG
The DNA here is from genome assembly GCA_031267005.1 of Deltaproteobacteria bacterium. Lineage (GTDB taxonomy): Bacteria > Desulfobacterota > Desulfarculia > Adiutricales > Adiutricaceae > JAIRZX01. The sequence continues at coordinate 1,203 of JAIRZX010000729.1, read as the reverse complement.
TCGAGGGTTTCGGCGTGGTCGGGCCCGAGCGACGCCGAGAGCGCCTCCTCCAGCGCGGCGAAATGCCCGCGGGCGGTTGCGTAGTCCTTGAGGCTGAAGGCGGCGACGCCCAGGCTTTTCCTTGCTGTGAGCGTTTCGGGGTGGACGGGCCCCAACGAAGCGGCTAGCCCTTCCAGCATCCTCCCGAGCGTTTCAAGCTCCCCGGCGTAGTCTTTCTTTTCGTGCTGGCAAGCCGCGAGCCCGGCCGCCAGCCTGAGCGTCTCCGGATGCTCCGGCCCCGCCGAGGCCGAAGAGGACTCCATGGCCCTGCGGTACAGACCGGCCGCGGCCTCGCAGTCGCCGCTCTGGCGCGATCTCTCGGCAAGCGCCTTTCCGGGCTCCGCCGCCTCCGCCGCCCCTTCCCCGGGAGCCGCGGACGCCGCCGCCGCCCCTTCCCCGGGAGTCGCTGGCGCACCCGCCGCCCCTTCCCGGGGAGTCGCTGGAGCCTCCGCCTCGGCAACCGGACGATTAGCCACTTTTCCAGCCGCCGCATCCTGCCCGAACAGGGGCTCTCCGGCCATGGCGCACGCGATTAGGGCCAGCGCCGCCGCGAGGGTCGGCGAGGGAGGGCCCACGAGGCGGAAAAGGGGGCGCGGCGGCATGGCGGCATCTCCTGTCAGGCTGGCAAAGGCGGCTTAGGCGGATGCGCGGCGGCCTTGCCTCCGGAAAGTCCCGGGGCGGGGAATCCCCGGCAGGTGGGGGCGGCTGCGGCATTATAATAGACGGAAGGCTCGGAAACGCTCATTTCCAGTCCCCCATGAGCACGTAAGGCGCCCAGAAGTAGGGGTGCGAGAAGCCCTCCCCGTCCCACGCGGGGGCTGGGGCGGCCGCCGTTCCGGAAGCCGCGGCGGCCCCCCCCACGTCGAGCGGGATCCCGCGCCGGGGAGAAGGCTCAGCCGTCAGGTCGCGCATCACAGACAGCTGGGCCCGCCGCAGGGCCTCGGCCTTGTCCATGCCCTCCGAGTACCGCAGGCGGTAGAACTCCCGCATGAGCTCCGGGGCCGAGAGATCGTCCACCGGAAGCAGGGTCGCCAACACCGCCGAGGCCCCCGCCCTCTGGACAATCTCCCCCAGGCTCTCGACCTCCCGCCCGTCGCGGCGCCTGCCCGAACCGGCGCCGGTGGCGCAGGCCGACAGGGTCAGGAGATCCAGCCCCTTGAAATC
>JAIRZX010000727.1 GCA_031267005.1 Deltaproteobacteria bacterium | reverse complement strand
CGACGCCATCAGGGCCATCAAGCTCATGGCCTCCAAGATGGCCGAGGCCTGCCTGGAGGGCCGCTCCCGCTGGGAGGACCAGGCCCGCGGGGTCCGAGACAAGGACGAGGCCGGGGACGACTCGCTCCCCGAGCAGGCCTTCGCCGCCCCCCTGCCCGAGCCGGCCCCCCTGCCCGAGCAGCCCGCCGCCCAGGCCGGGACGGCCCCGGCCCCCGCCCCGGAGGCCGCGCAGACCCCGGCCCCCGCCCCGGAGGCCGCGCAGGCCCCGGCCTACGCCGAGTCCGCCGAGCCTGAGGGCGTGGTCGACTAGCCCGCCGTCCCGCCCGGTTCCGCAACAGGCGGCCCGCGTTTCGGCTTCAGGCCGCGGCGCGGGCCGCCTTACGCCAAGGGCCGGACCGGGCCGTCAGCAGTCAGCCCGGGCCGGGGCCCGCAACCCCCGGCCCGGGGCCCCTGCGGCGTGCCTTCCCGGACGGCGCCGTCGGGCGGCGGCCGCCGACCGCGTTGCCGGGCGGCGGAAACGGACGGCAACCCCTTCGTCCGGCGCGGGCCTCTGAACGCCCCTGCGCCGGAAGCGAAAATCCCGCGGGCTAAAACGCCCGCCCCCGCCGCGTCCAAGCAGGGCGGGAAGCCCAGGAAACCAGGAAATCATGGAAATCACCGCAAAGATGGTTAAGGAACTCCGGGACAAGACCAACGCCGGAATGATGGACTGCAAGAAGGCCCTCGTCGAGTCCGGCGGGGACATGGAGAAGGCCAGGGACTGGCTCCGCGAGCACGGGCTCGCCACCGTGAACAAGCGCTCCGGCCGCGTGGCCCGGGAGGGCTTAGTGGCCACGGCGGTCTCCGAGGACGCCAAGAGGGGGGCCATAGTCGAGTTCAACACCGAGACCGACTTCGTGGCCAAGCTCGAGAGCTTCCGCGGCATCGCCTGGAACATAGCGACGGCGCTCTCCCGCGGGGCCGCCTGCGCCGACGTGGACGCGCTCTTGAAGGTCAGCTGCCCGGTCTCCGGCAGGGTCTTCAGCGAGGTCATAAACGAGAACACGGCCACTACCGGCGAGAAGTCCGAGATCAGGCGCTTCGCGGTCATGGAGGCCGAGGGCGACGCCTTCGTTCATGCCTACAACCACGCGGGCGACAAGCTCTCCGTGCTTCTCCTGGTCGAAGCCGAGAAGCGCTGCCCGGCCGCCGACGAAGCCGTCCACACCCTCGCCATGCAGATAGCCGCCCAGAACCCCCTGGCCGTCGCCAGGGAGGACGTCCCAGCCGAGGTCCTGGAGCGCGAGAAGAAGGTGGCCCTGGAGACGGCCCGGCAGAGCGGCAAGGAAGAGAAGTACCTGGACAAGATAGCCCAGGGCCAGCTCGCCAAGTTCTACAAGGAATGCGTGCTCCTGGAACAGCTGTACATCCGCGACGACAAGATCACGGTGAAGAACTGGCTCGACTCGATCAAGAGCGACACGGGCCGCCTCGACGTCAAGGCCTTCGTCCGCTACCAGCTCGCCGAGGAGCTGGCCTCCGAGAAGGCGGCCGATGACTGACGCGGCCCCAGCCCCCCCCTCCGGCGGGCCCGCCCCGGCGGCCCCTGGCCCCGGCAGTCCAGTACCGGAAGCACCGGGAGCCGGCGGGCCCGGCCCGGAAACCCCGGGCGTCGCGGGCGCGCCCGGCTCGGCCGGCCGCCGGAGGGTGCTCCTTAAGATCTCCGGCGAGGCCCTGCAGGGCAAAAGGGGCTTCGGGCTCGACCCCGACACCCTGGACTCCGTAGCCTCCCAGGTGGCCGACGTGTGCGCCGCGGGGGTGGAGACGGGCATCGTGGTGGGCGGAGGCAACATCTTCCGTGGCCAGGAGCTCGCCAAACGCGGCCTGAACCGCGTCACCGGCGACAACATGGGGATGCTGGCCACCGCCATAAACGCGCTGGCGCTCCAAGACGCCCTGGAGCGCCGGGGGTTAGTAACCCGGGTCATGAGCGCCGTCGCCATGACCGAGTTCGCGGAGCCCTTCATCCGCAGGCGGGCCGTGAGGCACCTGGAGAAGGGCCGGGTGGTGCTGTTCGCGGCGGGCACCGGGAACCCCTTCGTCACCACCGACACAGCAGCGGTCCTCCGCGCCAGCGAGACTGGGGCGGACGAGATCCTGAAGGCCACCAACGTGGACGGGGTCTACGACCGCAACCCCAAGGACTGCCCCGAGGCCAGGCTCTACGAGAGCGTGCCCTATTCCGAGGCCATCCGCCTGGGGTTGCGCGTCATGGACATCATGGCGCTCGCGCTCGCGATGGAAAACGGCATCCCCAGCGTGGTCTTCAACATCGGCCGCGAGGGGAACATCTTCAAGGCCGCCACGGGACAGCCCGTCGGCACCAGGGTCACCTGCGGCTGAGCCGCTTCCCCCCGCGGCCCAAGCGGCCGCCGGCGGCCCCCCGCGGGCCGCCCGAGACCGGACGGGGCCCCGGCGGCCCCGGCGGCCCCCGCCGCGGGCCAGCAGGCCCCTAGGCAAAGGCGCCGCGCGCGAACGGAGGAGACATGCTGGACGACGTTCACAGCGACATGCGGGCCCGTATGGAGAAGACCATAACGGCCCTGGAGAAGGAGCTCAGGCGCATCCGCACCGGCCGCGCCACCCCCGCCATCCTGGACGGCCTCGCCCCGAGCTATTACGGCACCCCCACGCCCCTGGCCCAGATGGCGTCCATCTCGGTGCCCGACCCCCGCACCCTCCTGATCCTGCCCTGGGACGTGGGGGTCATCGGCGAGATCGAGAAGGTGATACTGAAGTCCGATCTGGGCCTGACGCCCCAGAACGACGGCAAGGCGGTGCGCATCTCCATACCCGTGCTCAGCAAGGAGCGGCGCAAGGAGCTCGCGAAATCCGTCTCGAAGACCGCCGAGGAGGCCAAGATCTCGCTCAGGGGCGTGAGGCGCGACGCGAACGAGTCCATTAAGGAGCTCAAGAACGCCAAGGAGATCTCCGAGGACGACCAGAAGAAGGGCGAGGCCAAGGTCCAGCTCGCCTTGAAGGAGTTCACCGACAAGGTCGACGCCCTGTCCAGGGAGAAGGAGAAGGAGATAATGGAGCTCTAGCGGCCCGGCGGCGGAACTCCCCGGAGCCCGCCGCGAAATTCCGGAAGCGAATCGCCGGAAACGAGTTGCATGCCACAGTCGGCGCTGTCAGCGGCCCTTTCGCGGGGCGGCGTAGCCGCCTTCGGCCGTGACCGGGAAACACGCGGGGGAGCGCTTGCGGAAACAGGAGGCGCTTGCGAAAATGGACGGCGGAAAAGTTGAGCCCCCAGACGGCAAAGAGCGCTGGGATCTCGCGAGGGAACTGGAGAAAGCCGAGGCAGGGGACAGGTTTCTCGACTCTGCGGAAGAAATTAACAAGTCCATGGGCGAGTCGATCGAGTTCAAGAAGTTGAAGCTAACGTGCTTGGATTTGCAAATCTCGGAATTTCAGAAATGCAAATCCGTCGTCCAAAGGCACTCGGCTGGCAAGAGCCGGGCGGAGATATGCGCGGAGCTGAATCTCGAAAAGTCCGAGGTTGCGAGAATTCTGGAGGATTACGGGCTGGGCGAGTGATGCACCCGCCCGGGCTCCGGGCGTCGCCGCCGCCCCCCCCCAAGCGCCTCCGCGCTTGCGCGCCTCACTGATTCGCGAAAAGGCTGCCCACCTCTCGCTTTGTCTTGCACATTATTGGGCTCTTCGCGGAAACCGGTGCGCCGGGCCAGCGGGACGGAAAGACCGGTCGTCACCATGAACGGATACCGACTTTAGCGTAAGCCCTGCGCGGCGTCATTTCCAGTCCCCCATGAGCACGTAAGGCGCCCAGAAGTACGGGTGCGAGAAGCCCTTACCGTCCCATGGGGGGGCTGGGGCGGTCGCCGTTCCTGAAGCCGCCGCGGCACCGCCGACGTCGAGCGGGATCCCGCGCCTGGGAGAAGGCTCAGCCGTCAGGTCGCGCATCAACGAAAGCTGGGCTTGCCGAAGGGCCTCGGCCTTGTCCATGCCCTCCGAGTAACGCAGTCGGTAGAACTCCCGCATGAGCTCTGGGGCCGAGAGATCGTCCACCGGAAGCAGGGTCGCGAGCACCGCCGAAGCCCCCGCCCTCTGGACAATCTCCCCCAGGCTCTCGACCTCCCGCCCGTCGCGGCGCCTGCCCGAACCGGCGCCGGTGGCGCAGGCCGACAGGGTCAGGAGATCCAGCCCCTTGAAATC
>JAIRZX010000058.1 GCA_031267005.1 Deltaproteobacteria bacterium | reverse complement strand
AACCTCTTGTGGAGCCTCGCCCCGCCTTTCGACGGCAGCTTGCGGGCCCGCTTGCGGGCACACGGATCCAGAGGCTTCCTGTGCCTGTCCGGGACGAATGCTTTCGGCTGTTTTTCGGGTCTCATTAATCTGCCCTTACGGGCGGCTTGCGGACCCTTGCGGGCCGCTCACCTCGGGAATGTTGCATGCCGGCGTTTCGCCCCGGCCCGTTTCGGGCTTCCCCTGTCGCGTGTCTGCGGCCGGGGCTTCCGGAGGGCGGGACTGGGAAAGCATCCCGCCGCGGGTCTTGAACCTGTAAACAACGTAGCATGATAAACACTGCTTGTCCTGGTCAACCCGGGCTTGAACTTTTCAGCTCAAGCCCCGCCGCCTTGGCGGGGGGTAGTTGACTGCGTGTCTGCTGTCCTGGCTGTCGCGTCGCCCGGCGGCGCCCGCTCCGGGGGGCGGGGCTTCCGGGCGGCGGGGCGGGGCTCCCGACCCGGAGGTCCTTCTGGGCGTCCGGCGCCGGGGTTCGAGGTCCGCGGCTTCGGGCTGGCCCGCCCGTCGGGGAGCAGGGCGTTCAGGCTTCGCGCCCCGGGCCCTCCAGGCTTCCCGCCCTCCGGGCTTTCAGGACCCTTCCCCGAAGAAGTCCGTCTGCCCCTTGCCGGCGGGGATCATGGGGAGCACGTTCTCTTCCTTCTCGACCGCCACGTCTATGAGGGCCGGGCCGTCGGAGGCCAGGAGTTCGGACACGGCGCCTTCCAGTTCGGCGGGGTCCTCCACGCGCCTCGCCGGGATGTCGTAGGCGGAGGCGATGCGGGCGAAGTCCGGGTTGAACTTGAATACCGTGCTGGAGTAGCGCTCGCCGAAGAAGAACTGCTGCCACTGCCGGACCATTCCGAGGCATCCGTTGTTGGAGACCACGATTTTGACGGGCACGTCGTTTTCCCGGATCGTCGCGAGCTCCTGGATGTTCATCTGGAAGCCGCCGTCCCCCGTGAGCAGGACCGTGGGGACCCCGGGGCCCGAGAGCGCCGCCCCCATGGCGGCGGGGAGCCCGAAGCCCATGGTGCCCAGGCCCCCGGAGGACAGGAACCTGCGGGGCTTGGACGAGCGGATGAGCTGCGCCGCCCACATCTGGTGCTGGCCGACGTCCGTCACGGTGACGGCCTCGCCGGAGGTGGCGTCGGAGACGGCCTTCATCAGGGCCTGGGGCTTGATGGCGCCGGAGGGGGCGCTCTCCGGGACGGAGAGGGGGTAGGCCTCCTTCAGCTCAGCTATGCGAGAGCGCCACTCAGGGCGCTTCGAGTGCCTGAGCTTTTTTGCGAGGAGATCCAAGACGAGCTTCAGGTCGCCCGTGACCGGCAGGTCCACCGAGAGGCGCTTCCCTATCTCCGCCGGGTCCACGTCCACGTGGGCGATGCGGGCCAGGGGCGCGAAGCGCCTCACGTCCCCCACCACCCGGTCGTCGAAGCGCACGCCCAGGCCGATTATGAGATCCGACTCGTTGATGGCCAGGTTGGCGTACTTGGCCCCGTGCATGCCGGGAAGCCCCAGGGAGAGCTCGTGCGCGTCCGGGAAGACGCCTTTGGCGAGGAGGCTCGTCGCCACGGCCGCGTCGGAGCCTTCGGCGAGCTTTAAGATCTCCTTGTGGACGCCGGTGGCGGCCGCGCCGCCGCCCACGTAGATTACCGGGCGGAAGCTCCTGTGCAGGGCCTCGGCGAGGGCCGCCACCTCGTCGGCGGAGGCCTGGGGCTTGGGGCTGTAGCCGGGTATGGCGGGCGGGTGGGGCTTGCGGTAGGGGATCTCCGCCGTCTGGATGTCCTTGGGGACGTCGATCAGGACCGGCCCGGGCCTTCCCGAGGCCGCCAGGTGGAAGGCCTCCGCCAGCACGTCCAGGAGGTCGGCGGGGTCCTTCACCAGGTAGTTGTACTTGGTGATGGGGATGGTTATCCCGTAGATGTCCGCCTCCTGGAAGCTGTCGGTCCCTATGGAGGTGGTGGGCACCTGGCCCGTTATCGCCACCAGCGGCACGGAGTCCATGTGGGCGTTCGCGAGCCCCGTCACCAGGTTCGTGGCGCCGGGCCCGGAGGTGGCTATGACCACCCCGACGCGCCCGGAGGCCCTGGCGTAGCCGTCCGCCGCGTGGGCGGCCCCCTGCTCGTGGCGGCACAGGACGTGCCTGATGCCGGACTTGTAGATGGCGTCGTAGAGCGGGATCACCTGGCCGCCGGGGTAGCCGAAGAGCAGATCGGCCCCGTGGTCGGCCAGGAACCTTACTATGGCCTCGGCGCCCGTCACGTCCCCCTTGGGGGGCGCGGCCGCATGCTGGCCCTTGTTCGTCGTAGTCATGGGAATACCGGGAAAGGTCAATGGAGTGGGTTAGGCGCGCCGGCGGCCGCGAACGCGGGGGCCGGGCTGGCGGTCCGGAAAGGCGGTCCGGAAAGGCGGTCCGGGGCGGACGGCCCGGAAAGGGGGGCCGTCCGGCGGGCCTGGAAAGGGGGCCCGGGGCGGAGGGGCCGGAAAGGCTGGCCCGCCCGGGGGCCAGGAAAG
>JAIRZX010000648.1 GCA_031267005.1 Deltaproteobacteria bacterium | reverse complement strand
AGCTCGAGGATTACTTTGTCCTTGAACTTCTTGATGCTCGCGAGGAACCAGACCAGGGAGCCCAGGGCCGCCGCCACGCCTATGGTTGCGGAAACGTTGAAGGGCAGCCCGAAGCCCAGCTGGGTCTCGACGCAGATGTAGCTGATGCAGGTGGCTGTCATGAAGACTGCGGGCACGGTCACTATCCAGTGGTTGGTGCCGCGCTTGACCACGTAGGCGGCGGCCGCCCACAGGACCACCGTGGCCAGGGTCTGGTTGGACCAGCCGAAATAGCGCCAAATGACGGCGAAGTCTATCTGGGCTATCACGATGCCGATGACGAAGATGGGGACCGCTATGAAGAGGCGGTTCAGCACCTTCTTCTGGGGGAGTTTGGTCACGTCCGCTATTATCAGCCTGGCGGCCCGGAAGGCGGTGTCGCCGGAGGTGATGGGGAGCACCACCACGCCAAGGATGGCGAGAATTCCGCCCACGGTGCCCAGGAGCCCCAGGGACACGTCCGTGACGACCTTTGCGGGGCCGGACCTGAGGATTTCGAATAGCTCCGCCGGGCTCTGGAAATAGGTCATGGCCGCGGTGGCCCAGATAAGGGCTATCACGCTCTCGGCTATCATGGCGCCGTAGAAGACCACCCTGCCTTCCCGTTCGTTTATGAGGCAGCGGGACATCAGGGGCGACTGGGTGGCGTGGAAGCCGGAGAGCGCCCCGCAGGCGATGGTTATGAACATCAGGGGCCACATGGGAAGTCCCTGGGGGTGGAGGTTCGCGAAGATGCCTTCCGTGCCTATGGCCTGCCAGTTGTAGAAGGTGAAGCCCTTGGCGATGAGCCCGCCGGAGACGCCCACCGCCATGATGATGAGCACTAAGGCGAACAGGGGGTATATCTTGGCGATGATGACGTCGATCGGGAGGATCGTCGCAAGGAAATAGTACACGAAGATGATAGCCACCCAGAAGGTGAGGTTCATCCAGTCGGGGGTGAGCACCGCGAGCATGCCGGCGGGGGCGGAGACGAAGACCACGCCCACGAGCACGAGGAGCACCAGGGAGAAGACCCGCATGAACTGCTTGAAGCCGTTCCCCAGCGTGTAGCCTATCACGTCGGGCACGGACTGCCCGGCGTACCTCAGGCTCATCATCCCGGAGAAGTAGTCGTGTACCGCCCCCGCCACCAGGGAGCCTATCACTATCCAGAACAGGGCGGCCGGCCCGTAGAGGGCCCCCAGGATGGGCCCGAACACCGGGCCGACCCCGGCTATGTTCAAGAGCTGGATGAGGAATACTTTCCAGGTAGGGAGCTTTATGTAGTCCACCCCGTCGTTCATGCTCTCCGCCGGGGTGGGGCGCCCGTAGTTCGGTATGAAAAGCCTCTCGACGATCTTGGAGTAGACGAAGTAGCCCACCAGCAGGCACGCGAGCGCGAGGAAGAAATAAAAGAGGGGGGGCATGGGACTTAACTCCTTCGGGGGGGCGGACGGGGGCCCTTGGTTCCCACCGGCTCCCTCCGCCGTCCGGTGCGCCCGTTTAGGCGCCTGCGGCCCCTGTGGCCGGGGCCGCGCACTCCGCGGGCCTTTGGGGGCGCGCGGCCGTCCCGGGAAGCGCCGGGACCCGCCGGATTATGCTTTATTTCAAACGAATCTGATCCAAATTTTCCGAAGGGCCAGCGGCGGGGGAGCCGGCCGCCGGGCCCGTACCGGGGCAGGGGGCGTCCTCCCTGGGCCCCGCCATCATAACCAAATTACGGAACGGGCGGGCAAAAATGATTTCCGGATCCAGCCGGCCGCAACCAGCCGCGCCTGCGGGCGCCTGGCACCACGAGAGGCGGGTGCGCCCCGAACGGCGGCCACGGGCGCCATGGAGCCCTGCCGGCTCAGGGGGAGCGCCCGGCCGGCCCGGACGCGCGGGGCGCCCGGAGGGTTCAAGGTCCCTGCTGGACGCAACCGCTGGCGGGGGGTCCGGCTGGGAAGCCTTGCGGAATATTTAGCGCGGCGCCAAACGGGTCGCCGGCTGTGGGAGGCGGCGGGGCTGAGGCTCGCGTTCCGGGGGGGGGAGGCGAGGCGGGGAGGGTGCCGGCAACCGGGGGAGCAGACGCGCGCGGTAGCGGGCGTCCTGTCCGGGGCCGGCGGAACGGGCTTTCGGGAATGGGCCGGAACGGTTCGGAGCCCCCCCTACCGCACGATTTCAGGTTAAGCGATATACCCGGGAGATTCCAGCATTACGCGTAGAATTGCGTTCCTTTTTCAAAAAATGTTCGTAAAATTTCATTCTTGAAAAAAATTCGGCAAAAGTAAAGGTGAGGCGGCGAGGGGCCTCCTCCCGGGATGGCGGCGAGGGGCCTCCTCCCGGGATGGCGGCGGGCGGCCTCCTCCCGGGATGGCGGCGGGCGGCCCGTCCCCCCCCCTCCGGCCGCCGGTATTCCAGGCTGCATTCCTGCCGACCGGGACACCGGCTCCGGAGTCCTCCAGCGGCTCTCCAGCTCCCTTGCTGACGACGGCCCTCGGGGCCGGGCGGGCGTCTTCCCCCCCTTCACTCTTAATCAA
>JAIRZX010000588.1 GCA_031267005.1 Deltaproteobacteria bacterium | reverse complement strand
GTCGGACCCGAGGCGAAGGGCCGGGAGCCGTGCTGGGCCTTCGCCCGTGAACGGCGGCGGGAAGGGTTGCGAGGCCTTGCGGCTTAAGAGGGCCTGAGGTGCGTGGCGCCTTCGGACGGGCCGGGTTTGGGATGGACGGCTTGGCATGAAAGTTTTATTGCGGCGCGGTTCCGGGGAGTTCGCCGCTTGCCGTGCGCGACATGCGGCACCTTTCATGGGCCGGGGTGATGATAAATCAACATGGACTTGCAGGAAAACGGAAGGGAAAAAGGAAGGGAAAAAGAGGGGGAGTATTTAGGAGGAAACATCTAATTCCTAAATTTGGAATATAATCCGGAATATAATCCGGAATTTATTACGGAATATATCCGGGAATAATTTGGAGGGCTTGCTGAAGGCTCTTAATAATTTTCTGGAAAAGGAATAATTTTTATTTGGCATTCCAAAATATGGAAGCATAACGGCTAAAATAGGCGTCGGGCGAAAGGGAGATCTTGCGCAAACCCTGGTTGCCGCCAAAGATGGAGGGGATCGCCGGGAGCGCTGGATAGGTGGAAGGCCGTTAAGGAACTAAAACATGCTGAGCGAGTCGGCAGGGAACTCAAAGATTTAGAATTTCAGCTTGACGGGCTCTATTCGGCCTTGCTGGTCTGAAACAAAGCTAGATACTGCTAGTTGGCGTTCGGCGTGACGGACTCGAGGAACCCATTTTCCGAGATGAAGAGGGGGCCGACACCGGGGGCGGGGCAGCTGGTATGTTACAAGGGTCACGGACGCTGCCGGAGGCGGTGCCGGGAGGCCTGGACGCAGCATGCGGGAAGGCCGGCCCTGCGGGAGGGCGCGGCGAGCGTCGGCAGCTTCGTCTGCGGGCGCCCCCGTGTTCAGCCATGAAGGAGGGGCCGTCCCGGGCTGCGGGGGAGCGGAATGGCTACGACCAAACGAATAATTTTGGAGATGGCCCGAGAGGGGAACCTTCCGGAAGGCTTTGACCGCTGGGATATAGCAGATTCAGACGGACTGTCCGCGGCCCACGAATACGCCCGCGCAGGGCGTCTGCCCGAAGGGTTCGATCGGTGGGATCTGGCGGATCGCGACGGGCGCACCGTGGCCCACGCGGCGGCCGAGGCCGGGTGCCTCCCCGAAGGATTCGTCCTATGGGAACTCGCGGATCGTGACGGGCGCACCGTGGCCCACGCGGCGGCCGAGGCCGGGCGCCTCCCCGAAGGATTCGTCCTATGGGAACTCGCGGATCGCGCCGGGCGCACCGTGGCCCACGCGGCGGCCGAGGCCGGGCGCCTCCCCGTGGACTTCGCCCGCTGGGAACTCGCGGATCGTGACGGGCGCACCGTGGCCCACGTCGCGGCCGAAAAAGGACTTCTCCCCGATTCCTTCGACTGCTGGACGCTTGCGGACAAGGACGGGAAGACCGTGTATCACTCGGCGGCGGAAGGCGGGGTCTTGCCGGCGGGTTTCGGCATGTGGGAGATAGCAGACTTAGGCGGCCGTACCGTCTGGCACGCGGCCGCTGCGGGAGGATGCCTTCCCGAAGGCTTCGACCGCTGGGACGTGGCGGACGACCGCGGGCGCACCGTAGCGCACGAGGCCGCCAGGCGGGGGCGGCTTCCCGCGGGGTTCGACAGTTACGATCTGGAAGACTCTGAAGGAAGGACCGTCTGGCACGACGCGGCGGCGGGGGGAGCGCTTCCCGAGGGCTTCGATCGGTGGCGCCTGTCGGACCGTCACGGCGTAACGGTGGCGCACTGCGCCGCCGAAGCCGGGTGCCTGCCTTCAGGCTTCAAGGACTGGGAGATGAAGACGTCCTGGGGCGAGAGCGTCGCCCACGCGGCCGAGGAAGCGGGCGCCTTGCCGGAGGGCTTCTCGCGGTGGGATATAAAAGACCGCGACGGCTGGAGCGTCGCCCACAAGGCGGTTCAGTCGGCCGCCTTACCGGAGGGGTTCGACAGGTGGGAGCTGAGCGACGCCTGGGGAACGACAGTCGCGCACGTGGCGGCCGTTTTCGGGCGCCTCCCCCCCGGCTTCGACCGATGGGATCTCCCCCCCGACAGGGACCGGGAAACGGTCTACCACGCGGCCGCCAAGGGCGGATGCCTGCCCGACGGTTTCGACCGCTGGGATCTGGCGAATTGCCGCGGCTCCACGGTGGCCCATATGGCGGCCGGTCGCGGCTTCATGCCGGCCGGGTTCTCGCAATGGGATTTGACGGACGTTTACGGGCGGACCGTGTGGCACTCCGCCGCGTCGGGGGGATATCTTCCGGAAGGCTTCGATGCCTGGGACATTGCTGACAGGCAGGGGATGACCGTCGCGCACACGGCGGCGGCGAACGGCTGGCTTCCCGAAGGCTTTCGCCGCTGGGATTTGGCCGACAACGACGGGCGCACTGTCTGGCACGCGGCGGCCAAGTACGGGTGGCTTCCCGAAGGTTTCGACCGGTGGGAGGTGTCCGACCGGGAGGGAACGACGGTGGCCCATCTCGCGGCGGGGGATTCGGGGCGCCTCCCCCGGGGGTTCGACCGGTGGGAGCTCGCCGACTTCAAGGGATTCACCGTGGCCCACGAGGCCGCCGACTGGGGAAAGCTTCCGGACGGCTTCGACAAGTGGGCTCTCGCGGAGGCGGAAGGGATCACCGTCGCGCACTTGGCTGCGGCAGAAGGGGGGTTGCCGGAAACCTTCGGAATGTGGAGCCTCGCGGACAAGACGGGACGGAGCGTCGCGCACGCGGCGGCAGCGGGCGGGGGGCTCCCGGAGGGTTTCGGGTTGTGGACCCTCGCGGACAAGACGGGGCTTACAGTCGCGCACGTGGCCGCCGCCTGCGGCGCCCTCCCTGAAGGGTTCGGGTTGTGGAACCTCGCCGACCGCGTCGGATGGACTGTTTTCCACTCCGCCGCCCGGGGAACCCCGAAGGGCTTCGCCAGAAACGCGGTTCGGGGCTCCGAACTGCCTGGAGGTTTCGACCGGTGGGAGCTCGCCGACAGCATGGGCCGCACCGTCGGGCACGCCGCGGCGGAGGCCGGCAGGCTTCCGGAGGGCTTCGGGGGCTGGGAGACGTCGGATCGCTCCGGCCGCAGCGTGGCGCACGCCGCGGCGAAGGCCGGAAAGCTCCCGGAGGGCTTCGCGCGGTGGGAGCTCGCCGACTCCTCGGGCTGGACGGTAGCCCACGCCTCGGCGAGGGCGGGCTTCCTCCCCCGCGGCTTCGACCGCTGGGAGCTCTCCGACCGCTTCGGCCGAACCGTCTGGCACGCCGCGGCTCTCGGCGGCTGTCTGCCGGAAGGATTCGATAGCTGGGACACGGCGGATCTCCGGGGGATCACCGTTGCCCACGCGGCGGCCAAGGTCGGCAAGCTCCCGGAGGGCTTCGGCCTCTGGGCGCTCGCCGACAGCCGGGGCCGCACCGTCGCGCACGCCGCCGCCACCTCATGGGCGCTTCCCAGCGCCTTGGCCCTCTGGCCGGTCGGCGTATGGAGCCTCGCGGACGCCAGGGGCTGGACGGCGGCCCACGAGGCGGCCCGGAATGACAATCTCCCCGAAGAACATGACCTGTGGCGGCTCGCGGACGATCGCGGCTGGACGGTTGCCCACGAGTTCGCCTCGCTCAACAGGTTGCCGGACGACGCGGGGCTGTGGCGCCTCGCGGACCGCCGTGGCGTTACCGTAGCCCAAGCGGCGTCGAAAAGCAGCGAGCTCCCCTTGGGCTTCAGCGGCTGGGATCTGGCGGACCAGCGGGGCCGCACCCTCGCCCACGAGTCCGCCGCCTTAGGCTACCTTCCCAGCGGCTTCGACCGGTGGGATCTCGCGGACGGAGACGGATGGACCGTGGCGCACGAGGCCGCAAAACACAGGCGCCTGCACCCCCGCTTCGATCGTTGGGAGCTGACGGACTCTCGAGGCCGGACCGTGGCCCGAGTCGCCTTAAACTCCGCCTCGGTCCCGAAGGGGCTCTCCGAGGCCGCTATGGGGGACCGCTACGGCCAAGTGACGCTCCGGGCCGCCAAGTACGCGGGATACAGGTTCCCGGAATAGCTGGCGCCGCCGCGAATCTCCCCCCTCTCATCCGCCCCCGCGCCGGGAACCAGGAAAGCGTCTGCAAGCCAACCGCAAATGGTTTTATATGCTTTCTCGGGAGGGGCTCCCGGCATCCCGAATGCAAGGCCCTAAGGCGGCCATTTCTAAATATAGAAAGAAGCCGTCCGTCTGCCGTATATAATATGAAAGGTATTCCGGCGCCTCGGCGCCGGGTGGGCCGTTGCAAGCTAAGTTGCGGCATGGCGCGGCTTTCGCGGGCCGGGGTGTCGGAAAACCGGCATGAACGCATAGCGGGGGATAAGGCTGTCCCTTAACGTCCGGGTGATCTTGTTTTTCCTTGCTCCCTTGCATTGCCAAGGCCGGGGAGGGAGGACTTCGGCATCCTCCTGCCATGAGCATTGGCCTTGGCATCAGGATAGCCTTTGAGGTCCTTCTCTGGTTTGGAGGGGCATGACCCTGCGGAGGGGCAAGATCCCGTGGGCTCTTGGCTCAGCGCTTCCTAAAAGAAGGTACAAGGCTCGTCAGGGCTAGCCCCAGATCCCTTGCGAGAGGACCCCGGTTCTTCCGGAAGCATGGTTTTGAGAGAATTTCTGCGCTGGAAGCAGGAGCGACGGGAGGGCCCCGAGGCGGCCGTGGAGGCCTGCGAGACGGTTGCGGAAGACTGCGGGGCTGCCGTTGAGTGGAGGGGCAACAGGGATCCGACGGCGCTCCGTCCTCAGCAGACCAAGCCTTCGAGGCAACCGGAGCCCTCGACCCAGCTAGGGCGGGGAAGTTGCGGGGCCGGGCACGGCAAGCTCCGGAGTAAGCTTAAGGGTTCGGCCATGCCCGAGGCGGGGGGGCCTGACCGGGACCGAGGCGGGCGCCATGCCATGCCGGGCCGGTGAGGAAGGTCGGGCTAGGCTCGAGGGGAAGAGCCGGGGCCAGCCCGGAACTGGGCCCACTCCCGTCAATGGAGGCGACTGGATGGGCGGCGAACGCCGCCGGATTAAGATGGCTTAAGATGGCTTAAGATGGATTGAGAGGGGTTAAGGGGGGTGAAGCCTGCGGACGCAGGGCCCGGGCGGGCAGGTTCCCTAGGCGTCCGGAAGTATCAGTTTGCGGGCTCGGGCCAGGTTATCCCGCGTCATTACGGTCGCGACGTCGTCCTTCCCGAGGCACCTCTCGCGCTCGGCCGCCACGCGTTCGAACAGGCCCTCGGCGGCCTTGTAGTCGAGGAGGAGGGCGTACGCGCATCCTAGGTTGTTGTCTGCCGTCAACGTGTCCAGGTGGCTCGGGCCGGACGCCTTCCGCCTGACCGAGCTCGCGTGCTTCAGAAGCTTGACAGCCCGTTCCGCCTCTCCGATGGCGATAAGGGCGCATCCCAGGTTGTTCGCGAGCTTCAGGTAACCGGGATGGTCATCGCCCAAGCTCTTCAAGCACGCGTCGAGGGCGGTCTCCAGCACTTCGCTGGCCTCCTGCGCCTTCCCCATGCGGAGGAGGATTTCGCCGAGGGAGTCCGCGAGGCTCAAGGACCTGACGCTCCCGGGATTGCTTGAGAGAGCCGCGGCGAGCTCGCGCTCTATAAAGTTCGCGGCTTTTCTGAAGTCTCCCCTGGCGGCCGCCTCGGCGGCGCGGGGGCAAGGGATCTGGGGGTTTACGGAGATGTTCGTGTTCCAACGGGTTAGGTTTTGAGCTTCCATGAGGGCCTCGCAAGATAAGGTTAGGGGCTTGGCGGGCGAACCCTGCCAGAGTGCGCCTCGCGTCTTCCTTTTGGGCGGCGGGGGACGGTCGCCCGGCGGAACGGGACGGGACGCGTGGCGGGGAGCGTAAAGGCCGGGCCGGGGGGCGGGCCTTTGCGGAAACGCCGCCGCCTTCGGTTAAAAGCCGACGCGTTTGTGAAAGGAAAGGGTCATTGTAACACCTACCCGTTCCGTCCGCTTGCCGACTCCGTAGGCAGGGAGGCATCCCGTCCCGGAATTTCCGACGCCCGTAGTCCGGGGGGACGGGATAAACGCTCGTAGCCGTGAGTAGGGGGGCTCTTGCGGCGGGAACTCGGCCCCCCTTTCAGGGGGATTGTAGGGTGCAGGTGCTGGGGGGAGCGTGGGCGTCGGCGGATCGAGATCGCGGTAGGCGGCAGGAAAGCTTGAAGGTGTCTGGAAGAAGGTCTCGTATTAGGACCTCCGCTCCCCCACCTGGAACGCGTCAGAGCCTTCCGCGCGTGGTTCGTTTCGGGTAGCCTAGCCTCAGCTAAGGGCTGAGGAGCCTGGACGTTATTGCGGGCTGAAAGGGCAAGTTGCACCCATGGGCTGAGGGTTTTGAGGCAGTTATGGGGAGCGAGATGAGAAGTGGGCAGTAGCGTTGAGGATGACGCGAGGATGGATTCGGGGGCCGAGGAGTGTACAGAGGGAATGGGAGAGGGGTTCCCATGGGCATAAGCGCAAGGTTACGCCGTCCCTTCCGCATCCATTGCCTCCCGAGGCCATGAAGCCGTCGGGGACGGCTAAACGTCCGTGGCAACCTGACAAGAAAGCAGTGAGGTAGGGAAAACCAAAGCGCGGCCAAGGCCCCGCGCCCCGAAAACGGAACCGGTCAACCTGAGCCTCTCGGAAGCGAGGCAAGCCCTGGCTGGGATAACGTTTTACCCAATGGCAACACGAGGCGAGACAGTCGGAAGTGACTCAGGAAACTTGAGGTTTTCCCGTTGAGTCAGGCGGGTTGGCCTGGCCGGAGCCAAGTGAAGCAAATACCAGGGGGATGGACTTATCTGAGCTAGATTGGGACCGGGCCAGCGGATGTTGTCGCTGGAAGGAATATCAGGCTGGAAGCGGCGGAAAGACGTTGATTTTCCAGAGCGTTTCCTCAGTTTGGCAAAGCCTATAATCCCATAATATGGAATTGTGACATAATTGTCGGAATTTTGGAGAACGGGAAGGGAAAAAGGTGGGAGTGTTTTGGCGCAAACATTAAATTCCATAATATGGAATGAAATTCGGTAAAAAAGTATGAACACTTTCCGGAAGGCTAAGAAGAAATTTTAAAAAATTAAAATTTATGAAGAACATTCCAGGATATGGAAATCGAAAGGATATAATAGGGGTCGCGGGAAAGGGATATCTGGCGCAAACCCTTATTGCTGTTAGAGATGACGGGGATCGAGGGGTGCGAGGGACTGGAAAGGAAGGCAGTCAAGAAATCGCAAAAAAAGCCGTGTAAGGCGTCAGGGGCCGTAAAGATTTTGTATTTCAGCTTGACGGGATCTATTCGGTCTTGATAATATCCAACGGTCACTGGCTGAAAGGACAAGCGTCCCGACGGCAGGAAGAGGAGCGGGCTTTGGCAAGGGCATCGCCCTGGCCAGTCGGTTTTTTGCCGGTCCCCGACGCGGTCGTGTTTGAAAGGAGACGGCTTTCACTGGTGCCGGTCAGCCTGGGCGGTTTTCTTTCCGGAAATCCTTGCTGGGTTTATCCCGTCTGAACTGTTCCGGGTTTGACGAGGCTTTCAGGACTCCTGGCTCTGGAGGCGTAAGTTTTGTCAGATCGGGTCAAGCCCTGACCGCCAGGTCCTTGCTCGTTTGTTTTCCGCGTCGCTCCTGGAGCGCCGGGAGCGTTTGCAGTCGATGCGTCTTTGAATGACGGACTGCTTTCCTGCATCCCAATGCGAAAAACTAAACCGATCAAACGGAAAAATACTATCATTAAGACTAAGATAGTTAACCACGAGAAGCTCAGGGACGGCAAGATGAAAGACTGGTACTCTGGACAATCATTCGTCAGGGACGAGAGTATACAAGGATCCATATGGCTAAGCCACTTATTGAATACCTGAGACAGGCCTCGGCTCTGGCCGAAAGGCTGGACTCCGCCCCTCTCGAAGATGCCGCAGTAAACGGCAAGGCGGGAGAAGCCAGTTCCGGGGACGCCCTGGACCCCCTCTCAAAAATCTTCGACAAGATGATCCAGAAGCTCGAAGACAAAGACGTCTCAGTGGGTCTCATCGGGATCACCAGCTGCGGCAAGTCCTCTGTAATCAACGCCATCATGGGACACGATCTCCTGGTCCACAGGGTCAGGCCCAGCTCCAACATCGTTGTCAACTGCCGCAAGGATTCCGGGGACCGGGTCAGGGCGGAGATCATCTTCGCTGGAAAACCCTCGCAGCTCTTCGAGGTGGGCGGCCATGGCGCGAGAAACGACAAGGAACTGGCTGAGCTCATAGGGAGGTACTCGGACGAGAGTGAAAATGCCAACAACCGTCTGGGCGTGGATTTCATCAAGATATGGACCCCGGAGTTCAGGCTCGGGGACGATGTGACGGTGGCGGACACTCCTGGATTGAAGGCATACGCGTACCAGGAGCACGAGGAACTCACATGGGCGTTCATGGGCCCCCAGGTGGACGTGGCTATCTTCCTCTGCACGGCCAAGAGCGAGTCCGATGCCGACAACAGAAAGTATCTCGAGATGCTCAGGGACTTCGGCGACAAGGACATCGTCGTGGTCCAGAACATGCGCGACAGCGTGATGCCCGAGTTAGACGTGAAGGGCAGGGAGAGGAGGAGCAGAGAGCAAAACCTCCAGATCCTGGAAAAGAGGCTGAGGAGGCTCGTGGCAGGCGTTTTTGAGGGAAGGCCCTGCCCGCCAATCTTCCAGATTTCGGCCAAGGAGGCGTCTGACAAGGCCAAGTACGCCTCTTCGGGTTTCCCGGAGCTTATTGACTGCCTGAACGTGATGGTGCGGAAGAGCCGTGACACGCTAGAGCTCAAGAGAGGCCGAACCTTCGTCAAGAAGCTAAGGAAGCGCATGCCGAGCGGGGGCGACGTGGAGGTTGAGAAGGAGCTGCTCGAGGAGAACGAGGCCGAGATAGAGGAGGCGGCCCGCCTCTTGAAAGTGACTACCGTGGAGTTCGAAGACTTCAACAAACGTTTCGAAGGGATAAAGAGCGATGTCGACCGGAACGTTGCGCGTTTCAGGGCTCCGGGGACCTTCAGAAGCAATCTGGACCAGGATCGGGCCAGGGAGCTACTGGAAGAGTTTAACTCGTTCGTGAAGACCTCTTACGTCAAGATAATCAAGCTGGTCAAGGAGATTTCAGGGAAGGCCACTGCAGTCGCCAGTTGCCTTGACTTGGAGGATAAGGAGTTCAGGAACAAACATAAGCAGAACGCACCGACACGGGAGAGCTTGCGAGTTCCAACAAACGAGGAGTTGCGCTATCGTCGGACGCAGCAGTCGGGCTTCGGCGGGAGCGTCAAGAGGTTCTTCGGCAACATCTTCGGGGGGGACGACTGGGGTTACGTGGACGATTCCTACACTGTTTTCGTTGTG
>JAIRZX010000583.1 GCA_031267005.1 Deltaproteobacteria bacterium | reverse complement strand
CTTCAAGAAGCCCTCGGAGCAGAAGGCCGTGCTGGAGTCCCTGGCCAAGGGCGGGGTGGACGTGGTGATAGGCACGCACCGCCTTCTCCAGAAGGACGTGGCGTTCCGGGACCTGGGGCTGCTCGTCGTGGACGAGGAGCACCGTTTCGGGGTGAAGGACAAGGAGAGGCTGAAGCGCCTCCGAGCGAACGTGGACGTCCTGTCCATGAGCGCCACGCCCATCCCCAGGAGCCTTTCCATGTCCATGTCTGGCATCCGCGACATGTCCATCATCCAGAGCCCCCCGGTGGACAGGCTGTCCGTCATAACCTCCATGATCCGGGCAGACGACGCCCTGGTCTGCGAGGCCATAGACCGGGAACTCGCCCGGGGCGGGCAGGTCTTCTTCATCCACAACAGGGTTAAGGACATCCACCTGTGGGTCGAGCGCCTGCAGTCCCTGATGCCGCTGGTCCGCTTCGGCGTGGGCCACGGGAAGATGAAGCCCTCCGAGCTGGAGAGCATGATGGAGGACTTCTGGAACGGGAAGATGGACGTCTGGGTGACCACCACCATAGTGGAGTCCGGGCTGGATTTCCCATCGGCCAACACCATCATAATAGACCGCGCCGACAACTACGGCCTGGCCCAGCTCTACCAGCTCCGCGGCAGGGTGGGCAGGAGCTGGCAGCAGGCTTACGCGTACCTGATGGTGGACGACCCGGACACGCTTACCGGGGACGCCCGCCGGAGGCTGTCGGCCATAATGGAGAACGCGGATCTGGGGAGCGGCTACCAGGTGGCCCTCCACGACATGCAGATCCGCGGCTCCGGTTCGGTCCTGGGCGCCGCCCAGCACGGCCAGGCGTCCCTGGTGGGCTTCGAGATGTACATGAGGCTGGTCGAGGAGGCGGTGGCCGAGTTGAAAGACGAGCCCCTGATGGACGACTACGAGCCTGAGATCACGCTCGGCCAGGCGGCGTACCTGCCGGACGACTACGCCCCGGACACCCGCGCGAGGATCATGCTCTACAGGAGGCTCTCCAGGGCCGCCTCCGAAGCCGAGATAGACGGCATAGGCGCGGAGTTAAAGGACCGCTTCGGCGCCTTGCCCCCCGAGGCGAAGAACCTCCTGGAACTCTCCTCCATGAAGATCCTGGTGAAGTCCCTGAGGGCGAAAAGCCTCGAGGCCGACGGGGCTGGGTTGAGGATGACGTTTTTCAACGACGGCGTGAATTCCCGCGAGAGCGTGCTGGAAAAGCTGATCGAGCTCGCCGGGGACCCCGTGCGCCGCATAACCTTCAGCCCGGAAGGCGAGCTCTTCGTGCCCGTAGTGAACCTTACGATCCGCGACCACGGGCTCGCGGGGAGCGTGAGGCGCTTTCTGGAGTACCTGGACGAGGACGACCCGGAGGAGTGAGCGGCCGCTCGCCGCAGACACCGGGCCGCGGTCCCAGGGGCGCCGCGGGGAGGGCCCAGGCGCCTTGCCCCGCCCGCCCGCCCGGCCGCCGCGGCCGCGCCGCGCACAGCCTAGGGCCGCGCCTCCGCTCGCGCGCTCGGCCGGCTTTGCCGGATCCTCTATGGTATGCTATAATTATTATTCAGCTGGCGGCTGGCGCTCCCGGCGGCGCACCTGCGCGGACCCCGCTCCCGGCGCGCCCGGAAACCCGCGCCACGCGAACTTTCCCGGCCGGCGCTTTCGCGCAACGGAGGTTGAACCATGGCAGACGAGAAGTCGGCCCTGAAGCCCAGATCCGATCTCGCGATAGAGATGATGCTTCCGACCGCCACGGAGAGCGCCCGCGGGCTCGTCATGACCGGCAAGCTCCTCGAGGCCCACCTGAAGCTCCTGCTCGCGTCCCAGGCGGCCGCCAAGGCCTCGGGGCCGGAGAGCCCCGAGGCCTTGGCGGCGGAAAACGACCTGGGCGTCGTCCGCTTCCTGCTAGGCAGGCACGGGGAATCCGAAGAGGGTTTCCGGAAGGTCCTGGCGGTGATGGAGAAGGATAAGGGCAAGGATCAGGTTCAGGGCAAGGATCAGGAAAAAGAGAAGGGCCCGGGCTCTCCCGCCGCTTCGGACCCGCCCGGGACCGCCGACCCCGTCGGCTTCCTCGCGCCGCTGTCCAACCTCGGGTTCGCCCTCAACGACGGGTTCAAGTACGAGGAGGCTACGGAGATCCGCCGCCGGGCGCTGGCTTGCGCCGAGGCCGCTTTCCCCTCGGATCCAGCGGCGGTAGCCGGGCACGTCGCGAACCTCGGGGTCTCCGTGGGGATGCGCGGCGACTTTGAGGAGGCCAAGGCCCTCTTCGAGCGTGCTGTGGACATGGCTTCCGGGCCGCTTGGACCCGGCAGCCCGTACGTTATCTTCGCCAACGACGGGTTGGGATTCGTGCTCGCGCGCCTGGACGATCAGCCCCGCGCCTTGGAAGTCCTCCGCGCTAACCTCAAGGCCGCGACTGACGCGTTCGGCGAGTTCCATCCCCTGTCGGTGACGGCCTTCGCCCATGTCGCGGACGCCTTGGGGAAACAGGAACTCCGCCACATCCCGAAAGAGGTTCGGGAAGAGATAGTCGATCTGCTCATGCGGGCCCATTCGGGCGCGGCCAAGTGCTACGGGCCCAACAGCCCGGAGACGCACGCGTACGGAAGCGAGCTGGGCTCCGCCGTCGCTGACCGCGGCGATCCGATAGGCGGGGAACGGATAGCCCAAAAGGCGTTCTCTTCGCTTGCCAGGCTTCTCCGGCCCGCCGATCCCCGCGTCCGCCGCGCGAAGACCATCCTGACCGCTATCCAGAACATGCGCAATACGCAGCGGAAGTGAGCTCGGGGGACGGCGGGCAAACGGGATAAAGGCACCGGAAGCGGGCCCTGGCCTGGAACGCGAGCGGGACCGTGCCAGAAAAGGAAGCGGGCCCTGGCCTGGAACGTAAGCCTGACCGGTACCGAAACGGAAGGGGCCCGTGCCGGAAAAGCAAGCGGGCCCGTGCCGGAAACGGAAGCGACTCAAGTCAGGAGCGGGCGGGCTTAAGGCCAGCGGGGAAGGGAGCCCAAGGCCGGCGGCGAGAAGCCAGGACCCCGTGCGCGGGGCGCGGGCCCGAACTCCCGGAACTGAAAGCGCGCCGTTCCCGCGCCGCAAGCTCTCCCGGCGCCCGCCGCGCGTCCGCGGGCTCCCCCCTCCCCCCGCGGCGGGGGGGCCGCCCTCCCGTTGCCTTTCAGCCCCGGCCCTTCGCCTTGGCGGAGGCGCGGCTGCAGCCGGGCCCTACCAGCTCCGATCTCCCGTTGCGCCCGGCTATCACGTCTATCTGGGCGAAGCGGTTCTTCAGGGCGGCCACGTGGGTGATGAGCCCGACGAGCTTGCCGGCGCTGCCGGGGAGCTCGGAGAGGGCGTTCACCGCGACGTCCAGGGTCTCCTCGTCCAGGGTGCCGAAGCCCTCGTCCAGGAACAGGGACTTGAGGTCGAAGTCCCTGCCGGTCATGTCGGCGAGCCCGAGCGCCAGGGCGAGGCTCACGATGAAGGTCTCGCCGCCGGAAAGCGTCTTGGCCGGGCGCTCGGCGCCGCCCTTGAAGTTGTCCACGACCGCGAACTCCAGTGGGGCCTCCTTGTCCTCGGAGAGGAGGTAGCGGCCGGACATTCCCTTGAGCTGGCGGTTGGCGTTGCGGATGAGCGCCCCAAGCGTGAGGGCCTGGGCGTAGTTCCGAAACTTTTTGCCGTCCGCGCTCCCTATGAGCCCGGACAGGCGCTCGAAGCGCCGGGCGGTCTCCCGCTGCGCCTCGATTTCCCTTTCCAGCCCCTCGCTTTTGAGTTTCGCCCCCTCGTTCGACCTGACCCGCTCCGCCAGGGCGGCCTTCTCCCCCACGGCAGACTCGTGCTCTTCCGCGAGCCTGAGCGCGGCCGATTGTTCCTCCTCCGGGGCGCCGCACGAGGCCTCCCGCGCCAGACTCGAGGCGAGCTCGGACGCCCTGGCCGCCTCCTCCGCGAGGGACTTCGCGCTGGCCTTGTCCCTTTCCAGCCCCTCGGAGAGCCCCAGGAGGCGGCGCCTTTCGCCGGGGGCGAGCCGGGCGGCCAGGAAGGCGGCCATGTCGGGGGCGCCCCCCGCGTCCGCGAAGCCCTTCGAGGCGACGCCCCCGGCGAGTTCCCGCTCGCGTTCCCAGAGCGCCCGGCGGGCTTCCCCGGCCCTCGCCTCGGCGTCTCCTATTCCCTTCTCCCCGAGCTTCAACTCGGTCAGGAGCCTGTTCTCGCCCTGTTTGCGGATCTCGAACTCCTCCCGGGCGCGCGCGGCGGCGTCCCGGAGCCGCTTCTCCTCCGTTTCCGGGTCGAGCTTCCCGAAAAGCTCCAGCCTTTCGGCCCGGAGCCCCGCGGCTGAACCCTCCGCTTCCGCCACTGGCCCCGCGTGCTCCTCGAGCTCCCTGGCCCTGTCCCCTATCGCCTTCCTCTTCTCCTCCAGGGCCCTGGCGTCCTCCTGGCACTGCCCGGAGAGGGCGGCGTGGCTCTCCTTCAAGGAGTTCCGCCCCGCGAGCTTCAAGGACAGATCCTCCAAGAGCGCGCCGGGGCCGCCTTCCCCGATAGGTCCGGCCGCGTAGGGCCTTGCCCTTTCCTCCAAACTCGCCTTCCTCCCGGCCTCCTGCAGCTGGATGGCGGAAAGTTCCTCGCCGATCCTCCCCAGCGCTTCCACGGCCCGGACCTCCCGGCTTTCCACGGCCTGGAAGGCCGCCTTGGCCTCCGCCTCGGCCCCGGCGGCGGCGTCGGAGGCGCGGCGGGCCGCCGCGAGGGAGCGGTCGAGCTTGAGCGTTTTCTTCAGGGCCCCGTCCGCTTCGTCCCGGGCCGCCCCGCTCACTTCCTTGAGCTCGGAGAGCCTCTCCCTGAAGCGGCCGCCGTCCGTTTCCGGATCCGGGAGTCCCTCCTCCCCGCGGAGGGCGGCGAGGGACGCGGCGTGCTCCCGCTCCTTCCGCCTCAAGGCCGGGAGTTCGGCCTCCGCCCGGGCCGTCATAGCCCGCAGGGAGTCCGCCTCCTGGGTCAGCTTCCCAACGAGGGAGTCGCATACGCCTATCTCGGCTTCCAGCTCCGCGAGCCTCCCCTCGGCCTCGCCGGGCCCGGCGCGGGCGAGGTGCCCCACCGGGTGGCTCGTGCTCCCGCACAAAGGGCACGGCTTCCCGTCCCTGAGCCGTTTCCGCTCCTCCTCAAGGGATTTGACGGCCCTGGCGAGCAGGAGGTTTTCCTTCGCGAGCTCCCTCGAGCGCCCGAGCTCCTCCCGCCTGGCCTTCTCCCGCTCCAAAAGCCCCGCGCTTTCCGCGAGCTTCGAAGCGTACTCGGACAGGAGCCGCTCCTTTTCGGCTATCGAATTCAAGGCCTCCGCGCGGCCGTCGAAGCGGTCGAGGGCCTTCTCGAAGGCCACGTGGCGGGCGGACTCGTTCCGCGAAAGCGCCTGCCACTCCTCGGGCGCCTTGCCCTTCAGGGCCTCCGCGCGGCCGCGCTCGAGGTTTTCCAGCGCGGCGCGGGCCAGGGCGAGCGCGCCGGACTTTCCGGCGAGGAGGCCTTCCGCCTCCCTGAGCCCCGCCTTGGACGCCGCGAGCGCCGCTCCGGCCTTCTCCGCCTCGAGCGCCTTGGCGGCGGCCGCCTTCCGGAGCCCCTCCAGGACGGCCGCCTCTTCCTTAATGCCTGCGAGCTCGCCGGCCAGGGGCTCCAGGGCGGCGCCCCTCTCCAAGGCGCCCTTGAGCCCGGACAGCTCGCCCTTGGCCTCGGCGAGCGCGGCCTCCCCAGAAGCGAGCTCGACCCTGAGCCCGTCCAGGGCTTTGGCCTTGAGGCCCGCCTCGGCCTTGAGCGCCTTCAGCCTGGCCTCCTCGACGGATACGAGGCCGTCCAGCCTTTTGGCCTCGGCTATCACGGGGAGCTTTTCGGCGAGCGCTCCCTCCTCCTCCGAGACAAGCGAGCCCGAGGCCGCGGCGGCGGCGGCAGCCGCGGCATGGGCCTCGCGGGCCGCCGGGAGCGCCAGCCGGAGCCCGGCCAAGGTTTTTTCCTCCCGGAGGGCAGCTTCCCTCGCGTTCTCGCAAAGCTCCCAGGGGCCGTCCAGCTCCGCCGCCGCCGCGTCGAGCCTGATCCTTTCCCGGTCCGGGGCGAAAGCCAGCTCCCTTCCGGCCACGAGCGCCTCCGCGGCCTTAAGCTCCGAGAGCCGATTTTCGGCGGCCGCGCGCTCGCGAGCGAGCCTGGCCCTCTCCTCGCCAGCCTTCCTCTCCGCGGCGAGCCGGGCGGCCCGGGCCGCGGCCCCGGCCAGCGACTCCTTGAGCGCGGCCTCGTCCCCGGGGGGCAGGACGCCCAGCTCGTCCCGCCTGGCCGCGAGGGCGTCCAGGCGCTTGGCCTCGCCTTTCGCCCTGGCGAAGGCCTTCTCCGAGATCCTGGCGTACTTTCCGGTGTCGGTAATTTTTTCCAGGATGACCGAGCGGTCGTCGGGGCCCTTGTTCATGAACTCCGAGAATTTGTTCTGGGGCAGGACGATGCAGCGCGTGAAGCGCTTGAAGTCCAGCCCCGTCACGTTTTCCGCCTCCCTCGCCGCGTCGGCCGACGAGTCCGGGGGGGCCTTGCCGGTTTCCGCGTCCACCAGGGTGTGCTTGTACTTCTGGAGCTTGCCGCCCGGCTTCCCGTCGGCCCTGTGCTGGTAGAACGAGGCGCGCCATGCCCGGCCCTTAGCCTCGAAGGTCAATTCCGCGCGGCACTCGCCCGTGCCCCTAGTCATTATCCCGTTCGAGGAGGCGGTCATCTTGCCCAGCCGAGGTGTTTCGCGGTACAGGGCCAGGCAGACGGCGTCCAGGAGCGTGCTCTTGCCGGCGCCCATCTTCCCCGTGATGACGAAGAGCGGGCTCGACCGGTACGCGGGGTCGCGGAAGTCCACGGACCATCCGCCCTCGAGCGAGTTCAGGTTCAGGATGTCGAGTTTAAGGAGCCTCACCGGCCCTCCCCTCTTTCCCGCGGGGGCTGGCCGAGCGCCGCGTCCGCGCCTCCCGCGCCCTCCCCCGGGCCTTCCTGCGCGGATCCGCCCGGAACGGATCCGTCCGGCGGGGAACCTTCCGGCCAGGCGTCCTCAGGACCAGCGCCTCCCGTTCCGGCCGCTTCCGGCTCCGCGCCTCCCGTTCCGGGGCCTTCCGGCTCCGGGGCGGCCGCCGTCCCGGAGCCGGCGGGGGCCCCGCCGGGCCGGCCCTTGCTCTGGGGGGCGGCGGCCGCTGGTTTCGCGGCGAGGCCCTCTTCCTCCTCGTCGTCCAGGGTCCTCAGTATCTCCTCGTAGGCCGCGAGCAGCCCGTCCCTCTCCCCGGGGCCGATCCTTTCGGCGAACTCGTCCAGCAGGCGGCCGAACACCTGGCGCTCGTCCATGTCCCTGAGCAGGACCCCCGCCGTCTCGGACCTGTCCATGATTTCCGCCTCGCGGGACAGGTTCCTCACCGCCGTGACCTCAAGCCTGGATCCCTTCACGACGGCGTCCACCTCGTCCCTCACGGAGGCGTCGAGCGGCGAGCCTACGACCGCGACCTCCACTATCGCGTCGGAACCGCGCTCCTTCAGCCGCTCCAGGTGCGCCCTCACGGCGGCCATGTCGCCTTTCACGGGAACAAGCTCGCGGAAGACGGGCACGAAGAGGGCCTCGATCCTTATCCCGCCGCCCCCGAGCTCGACCAGCGCCACGCTCTTCCGGGTACCGGCCTCGC
>JAIRZX010000049.1 GCA_031267005.1 Deltaproteobacteria bacterium | reverse complement strand
TTCCGATCTTACCTCCGCGCGGCTAACTTTCGATCTCCCGCACCGCCCTCCGCTTTCCCCCAGCATCCTCACCTCATCGCCCTCCCCTCTCTCGTCATTTTCCGCTTCCGCGACTGTTTCCCCTTCACCTCCACCCTCGCATCCGTCCACGGGCCCGGCCTGGCGGACCGGACAGCCACCTGCCTGCGCTGCAAACGCCGTATCTGCCCGCATGGGCGGCTGCAGGCGAACCAGCCTCCCCTCCGCCCCCTCAGTTTTCCGTCTTCCAGGCTGCCTGACACTTTCTTTCCGACGCATCAGCTCCCTCCTCCAGCCTTCCGCGCCCTCCTCCCGCCTGCCCACTCCCTTCCAGGCGCTTCTCCCAGCCCCCCGTGAACGGATACCCGCCCCATCATCATCACCTTTCACTTCCCCCCTGCCCAGCAGCACCATCGCCGCCATCTCCAACGCCATTGCCATCCGCTACCCATCTGGCCGGCATCACCATCACCTTCACCGGCGCCGCCGCCATCCCTTTCCCCTCCGGCCTGCAGGATCATCCGCTTCCCATCCGCCCGCCATCACCGCCATCCCCAACGCCACAGTCGCCGTTATCCTGCCAGCCGCCGCGCGATCAAACGCCGGGCCGCCAAGGAAACAGCCACGGGACAGGCCGCCAGGCCCGCAAAGGAGGCGCGACGAAGCCAGCGGCGGATCCGCCTCTCCGCCTCCCATACGGTTTAAACAAACGCCGTTTTATGTTATTTTAAAGGGTGATTTTGGACGCCGGACACCTTCCGCGCCGGTGGTACCCTCCCCCTTCAGCCGCCCGTTCCGGCCGCGCCGGCCCGCGGGAACTGCGCGCCCCGCCGCGCGGCCCCCCCCTGCTTTCCAGCCAGCCGGGCCCGCCCGCCCCAGGGCCGGACCCGCGCGGGACCCCTAGCCTGAGCCCCGGGGGCGGAGTCCCGTGGCTTTCCGCGCCGCCTTGACTGCCGTTAACACCATCCTGACGCCTAAGGAGTAAACTGGGGCCGGGACGCCCGCGAAGGACGCCCCGGGCGGAAGCCCCGGGAACCTAAAGCCATGACAAGACTTCAAGGCATAGCCCCCGCGACGGCAGCCGCCGCCCTGGCCTTCCTTCTCGCCGCGTGCGGGGGGGAGACGGGCACGGACCAGCTGCCCAGGGAGATGACCGTGGTCTTCGTGCCTAAAATTACCGGGAACGCCTTTTTCGAGGCCGCCAACAGGGGGGCCCAGGAATTCGCTGAACGCAACGGCTTCAAGGTCTCGTACATGGGGAGCCCCAACGCCCAGCTGGCGGACCAGACTGAAGTCCTGGAACGGGCCATAGAGTCCTCCCCGGACGCCATCTCGGTGAGCTCGCTGGACGCCACGGCCCTCGACGGGATATTGAAGCGGGCCAGGGACAAGGGGATAAGCGTGACCACCTGGGATTCCGACGTCTCGGGGGACGCCAGGTCCATAATGGTAAGCCAGGGAACGCCCGCCCAGCTGGGCAGGATGCTGGTGGAGATGTCGGCCAAAGGCCTGGAAAAGCGGGGCCGGAACCCGGCCACGGACGCCATCAAGTACGTCTGGCACTACTCCCGGCCCGAGGTGACCGACCAGAACTCCTGGCGGGCGTTCGGGGAGGAGTACATCAAGAGCGCCTTCCCCAACTGGGTGAACCTGCGACCGGAGAACTACTACAGCGGCCAGGACCCCGAGAAGGCGCTGGCCGTGGGCATCGAGATCATGGAGTCCCACCCGGACATAGACCTCGTCATCTGCAACGACTCAACCTCGCTTCCGGGCCAGGCTGAGGCCATGAAGACCTTGGGCAAGGGCGCGAACGACCTGACCGTCACCGGCTTCGCGTCCCCCAACGCCATGCGGGAGTACGCGAAGATCGGCGTGGTCGACCGCTGGGGGCTCTGGGACGTAAAGCTCCAGGGGGCCCTGGCCTGCTACATCTCCTTCTACCTGGCCTCGGGGAACGGCCTCGTCGTCGGCCAGATGGTCGACGTCCCCGAGATAGGCCTCATCGAGGTAATGCCGAACACCGTCCTGGACCCCGCCGCCTACACGGCCAACGACTCGGGGGTGGTGCTCCTGCCCAGGCGCACGGAGTTCACCGCGGAAAACGTGGATGACTACGACTTCTGACGCAGCCGGGCTTTCCGGGCCGGCGCCCGCCCGCGCCGCGGCCGCAGCCGCGCTGGCCGCCGCCGCGCTGGCCCTGGCCTTTGCCGGGGGCTGCCGGGAGAGGACCACCTCGCTCCACGACGGCTACTACTCGTCGGAATCCATGAGCTATGACCAGGAGGGGTGGAAGGACTACCTGACGATCTACGTGAACAACGGCCAGATCACCATAGTGGAGTACGACGCCAGGAACCTCTCGGGCTTCCGCCGCTCCTGGGACATGGACCGGATGCTGGCCTGGAACAGCTCCCACGGGGTGAGGCCCACCAGGTACCTGCTCTCCTACCAGAACGCGCTCCTGACCCTCCAGGATCCCAGGAGGATCCAGCCCCTGCCGGGGGGCAGGAACATGTACGAGACCTTCACCTCGCTGGCGGAAGCGGCGATAGCCAGATCCCGCTCGGGGGACAACCAGGTGGCCTTCGTGAGGCTCCAGCAGAAGAGGTACCCCGGCGAGCTCTAGCGCCCTCCGGGCCCGCGGACGGCCCTTTTCCGGCGGTTCGGGAAGCCCCCCCTTGAGGCCGGGGGGCCGGAGCCCGCCCGCTTCCCCCCCCCGGCCCTCCGGCGGGGGGGGCGCAAGCCCGCCCCGCAGCCCCGCGGGCCGCCGCCCGCGGCGGGCGCCCTTCCGCGCCCCGAGGCCTCTAACGGAAAGCCAACTGGGCCGAGGGGGGCACGCCCCGGGCCGGGAGCACGATGTACCGCAGATTCCGGGTAAAGCCGCAGAAGAGCATCTCGGCCAAGATCCTCGTGGTCACCCTCTTCGTCGTCATGATACTGACCGCGGGGATCGTGTTCATCATGACGTTCTTCATGAACTCGCTTACCGAGACGATCCTGCTAAACGTCCTCCAGCCCATGGCCAAGAGCGCCTCCCAGAACCTGGAATCCAAGCTCCACACCCTGGTCGACCGGCTCTACCTCATCCGGAACAACAGCGTCCTCCCCAGCACGTCCGTGGCCCTGAGCGGCAAGAAGCAGATAATCGAGCGCACCATGAGCTCGATAAACTTCCTGTGGCTGGGGCTCTACGACTCGAACGGGTCGCTCATGACCGGCAGCGACGGCTCGCCCTACCGCCTGGGGACGCGCAAGATATGGCGCCTCATGTCCCAGACGGCGAACATCGTCATAGAGGACACGGTGGTGGGCGACAACGGCCTGGAGATGGCCATAGGCATACCGGTCTGGTCCACCGAGCAGACCGAGGCGGACGTGAAGCCCGCCTACTACCTGGTCGGGAGCTACTCCTACGACGTCATCTACGAGATAATCTCCAACCTGAACATAGGCCCCCACGGCACGGCCTTCATCATAAACGAGAACGCCGACTTCATGGCCCACCTGACCCAGGGCAAAGTCTTCAGCCAGCAGAGCATCAAGGAGACCCTGGGCGTGAGCGACCGCTCGGCCAAGATCATACAGCTCATGGTCCAGGGGCATACTGGCTCGGCAGTCATCGACACCCCGGCCGGGCCCATGTTCATAAGCTACGCCCCGGTGAGGGGCACGAACTGGTCGCTGGGGATACTGGTGGCCAGGGGCGACTTCATGGCCGCGGTCCACCAGGCCGACATCACGGGCTTCATGATAACCCTGGTGTTCATCGTGGCCTTCGCCTGGATCTACCGGCTGGTTTTGCGCAACTTCATAACCACCCCGCTCCAGATCATCACCGAGAACGCGAGCCGCCTGGCCCGGGGCGACTTCGACGCGGCGGACATAGAGGAACTCTCGCGGCGAGAGGACGAGGTGGGGCGGCTGTGCGCGGCCTACCGGACAATGGCGGACTCGATAAGGCGCGTCATAGACGACATAGGCGGGCTCACCCTCGCCGCCAGCGCCGGGGCCCTGATGGAGCGGGCCGACCCCGACCGGCATCTGGGCGACTACCACAGCATAGTGACCAGCATCAACACCACGCTGGACGTCATCTGCTCGCATCTCGACTCCATCCCCAACGCCATGGCGCTCTTCACCCAGGACAGGAAGCCCGTGTACCGGAACGTGGCCATGAGGATGCTGCTCCTCATACACGCCCTGGAGGACGGGGACGACCTCCTGGAGACCCTGGCCAGGAACTGCCCGGGCGGGGAGAGCGGGCTCCCGGAGGAGATAGAGCACCTGTTCGGGCCGGAAGGCATCAACGGCGAGACCTACCAGATGGAGATAACCCTGACCGGCGAGGACGGGGAAAAGGCCACCTTCTCCATGCAGCTAAAGCGCGCCGGCGAGTCCTCCGGGAACCGCTCAGACGTGTGCATCATCATGATCCTATCGGACGTGACCCAGCTGACCCGCGCCATACTCCAGGCGGAGGCGGCCTCCAAGGCCAAGAGCGAGTTTTTGGCCAACATGTCCCACGAGATCCGCACCCCCATGAACGCCATCATAGGGCTCACGCACCTCCTGCTCCAGACCGAGCTCGACGAGCAGCAGACGGAATACGCGGAGAACGCCAACAGCTCCGGCCAGGCCCTTTTGGGCATAATTAACGACATACTGGACTTCTCGAAGGTCGAGGCGGGCAAGATGACACTGGAGTCCATCCCCTTCTCGCTCTCCAAGACCCTGGCCGACATAGAGATGATGTTCAGGGACAAGACCGCCGGCGGCGTGAGCCTGGTCATACGCCAGGACCGCGAGGTCCCAGACTGCCTCGTGGGCGACCCGCTGCGGCTGAGCCAGGTCTTCATAAACATAGTCGGCAACTCCTTCAAGTTCACCAAGGCCGGCTCCATCGTCGTGTCCAGCCGCCTGGCGCGGAGGGACGGCGGCGGCTGCCTGGTGGGCTTCTCTGTCAAGGACACCGGCATCGGCATGACCCCCGAGCAGTCGTCGAAGCTTTTCAGGGCCTTCACCCAGGCCGACACCTCCACCACCCGCCAGTACGGGGGCACGGGGCTGGGCCTCACCATCACCAAGCGCCTGGTGGAGCTGATGGGCGGGTCCATATCCCTTTCGAGCGAGGTGGACGTCGGCACCGAGGTCTCCTTCGACTGCCTCTTCGAGGTGGACGCCGCCGCGGAGGCGGAGAGGGCGAAAGCCGCCGCGCCCCCTGCCGGGGGCAGGCCCGCCCGGCCCAAAGGCCCGGACGCGGCCCCGGACGCGGCGCTCTCGGGCCACCGGGTGCTCTTGGTCGAGGACAACGACGTGAACGTGCTGGTCGCGAGATCGCTCATGAAGAAGATGGGGCTCGCGGTGACCGTCGCCGAGAACGGCGAGGCGGCCCTGAAAAAACTCAAGGAAGCCGACCTGGAAAGGCCGGGCGCGCCATTCGACGTGGTCCTGATGGATCTCCAGATGCCCGTCATGGACGGCTACGAGGCCACGCGCCGCATCCGCGCCAACCCCGACTACAAGGAGCTTCCTATAATAGCCATGACCGCCCACGCCTTCGCCGAGGAGAGGGACCGCTGCCTTTCCATCGGGATGAACGGGCATCTCTCCAAGCCCATAGACGTGAACCTGCTGACCCAGACCTTGAAGCAGTTCATAAGCGGCCGCGGCCCACAGGCCGCGCCGGATTGAACCCCGGCAAGCCGCCTCCGGTCCAGGAAGGCTCGCCCGGGGGACCGGGACCCAGGCCGGGCCCCGCTTTTTCCCGCCCGCCTCCCCCGCCACGAGGGTAAGACGGAAGAAGCGCGACTTTGGCACCGGCGCGGGGTTTGGGGTATAATCGCCAGCGTGTCGCGCCATGAGGCGGCCGCCCGCGCGGGCGGCACGGCCCCAAAGCCCTCGCCCGCCCTCCGTCGCGCCCGACGCGCCCGGACGGCCCCTCCGCCCGCGGCGCAGACAGCCAGCGGGCGCGTCCGCCACGCCCGCGCAGCGGCCGCGGCACCGGAAGGGGGTTCACGTGAGACCGGCCCATAACGCCCGCAAGCCTTCACCGAATGCGGTCGCCGCCGCCGTCGCCTTCGCCGCCTGCCTCGCCGCCCTCGCGCCAGGCGCCCTGCGGGCCCAGCAGGGCGGAAGGGACATAGACCAGGCCTTCATCGAAGAGCTCCAGGGAAAGGCCGCCGGGGGCGACGCCGAAGCCTCGTTCGCGCTGGGGACCATTTATTTCCTGGGCCACGAGACCGTGGGGAAGGACCCCGCCAAAGCCGTGGAATACCTGGAGAAGGCCGCCTCCAAGAACCACGTGATGGCCTTGAGCTTCCTGGGCAACATTTACGAGACAGGCGACGGGGTGGCCAGGGACGAGAAGAAGGCCGTCCGCTACTACTCCCGGGCCGCCGACAGGGGAGACGGCGAGGCGGCGCTTGCGCTGGGCAGGCTCTACTTCTTCGGGACGGACTCGCTCAAGGCCGACAAGAAGAAAGCCTTCAAGTACTACACCCAGGCCGCCGGGAAGAACCTCCCCGAGGCCCAGCTGATGCTGGGGGGCATGTACGAGGCCGGCGAGGGTACCGGTAAAGATCCCGCCAAGTCCTGGCAGTACTTCCTGCTCGCGGCCGACAACCCGTCCGACCTCGGCCAGGGGGCCCTGGCCGCCGGGGACGTCTACGTGTCGGGGCGGAACCCCGGGGTTCCCCAGGACTTCGCGAAGGGCCGCCAGTATTACAGGAAGGCAGCGGCCCTGAAGGTTCCGGAGGCCTCCGAGCGACTGGCCCTCCTGGACAAGGCCGAGACCCAGAAGTAGGAGCCGGGGGGGGCGCCTGGAGCAAGACGCCTGTTTCCCCCGTCCGGGTCCTTTCGCGCTCCTTCAAGAGCTTTCGGGTTTGCGGCGGCCATTTCGGGATTAAAACGAGCCTTTTCGCTTTTCCTGGTCTGAGCCCGATTTTTCGTTCTTTCGGGCTGCGGCCCGCGTTTCCGAGCTTTCTGGCGGCGGCCCCGCCTTGCGGGGGGCCGCCGCTTTCCTATTGCGTGCGGACCCCGCCGCGCTTTGCAGTCGCTGGCGCGGAGCAGTTTACGCTTCACCGCGCCCCGGCCCCTCTATTCCCCGCCGAACCTGCCCGATTCCCTCCCCCAGGCACTCCGCCCTGCCCCCTACACGCCGTAAAGACTGCCCAGACGCCGGGCGCACCCAAGCCCCCCC
>JAIRZX010000043.1 GCA_031267005.1 Deltaproteobacteria bacterium | reverse complement strand
CGAGCGCAAAAGTCAGCAACAGGAGGAGTGTGCCCTGAACGCTCGGCTCGTTCAGGCAGCTTCTCCGCCTCCCCAGCGAGGAGAGGCTGAGGGGAGGGGATTTTACAGTGGAATCAACTATTGGACGCGCGGTTTGAGGCTGATCAATAGTTTGACAAACGGGGGGCTTGTCAGGTAAATGATAAATTTAGGTCAAAGCCGGGATCGCCCCGGGACCTGCCCCTGAGCCGAAACCGCCGCGGGCGGAGCCGCCCTCGCCCCTTTCCAGCGGGTCCGGCAGGCCCTCCCCGTTCCAGCCCCCCCCCCGGTCCGCCCCCAGTCGGCCTCCCGGCCGCCAAAGGGGGCGGGCGGCCCCTCCCGTCCGGGCGGGGCTCCGAACACCCTGACCACCACCTGAGAGCCATTCCGGCCGCCGGAAGCAGGGCCCGCTGTGCGCGGGGCCGCGCGGCCCCGCCGGAGGGCCGCTCTGCGCCCGCCCTTAGGCCCCGCGTCCGCGCGGGGAGCCACGGTCCATTCCATGTGCGTTCAGGACATGCACGGCAACACGGTCACCGAACCCGCCGCCGTATCGGCTCTGGCCGACGTCTACGCGGCGGCTTCCCCCGGCGCGCTACGCTGGGACATGTCCGTGCCGTTCCAGGTGAGCCTGGCCGACGAGGACGGGCTGGTGGAGGACTGCGGCCTCGCGGGGCTTTACCTTGACGGGTGCAGGTTCGAGAAGCCCTTCAGGCTCGCCTCCTGCCCGGAGCTGAGGGAGCTCTCGCTCTCGGGCTGCGGGCTCGGGGCGGCGGAGCTAAGCGATCTGCCGGAGCTGAGGGAGCTGTACCTTAACAACAACCGGCTCAAGGATCTCGGGTTCCTGGAGGGTTTCCCGAGGCTAAGGAAGCTGGGGCTGAACTACAACGCCGGGGCCGATCTTGCCCCCGTTGCGTCCCTTGCGGAACTGGAGGACCTGAGGCTGGCCAACCTCGGACTGGAGGATCTGGCCCTGCTCTCGGCGCTCTCGAACCTGAAGGAACTCCAGCTCGCCTTCAACTCGGTGTCGGACCTGGGGCCGCTTTCCGGGCTCTCCGAACTCTCCTCCCTCCAGCTCTTCAACAACCGCATAACCGACCTCGGCCCCCTGGCTGGACTGACGAAGCTCAAGTCGCTCAACCTCACGAACAACCTGGTCTCGGACCTCAACCCCCTCACGGGGCTGTCGATGCTGGAGGAGCTAGTCCTGGCGGGGAATTCCCTCCCACCTGGCTCGCTTTCCGCCCTCCGCCCCCTCGCGTGCTTAAGGAAGCTCGATCTCCAGAACAGCCGTTCCAAGCGCTTTCCCGGCGAGGAGGGCTTCGGCGGGGGCCAGGCGGCTCCGGAAGTGCGCGGCCCGGACCTTTCCCCGCTGTCCGCCATGAGGCGCCTCGAGTACTTGAACCTGACCGAAAGCCAGGTCGAGGACATAGGCCCCCTAGAGGGGCTCCAAAGCCTGCTCGAGCTCCGGCTGGACCGGAACCTCATCTCCGACGTCTCGCCCTTAAGGAACCTCCTGAAACTCAGGATCCTGAGCCTCAAGAGCAATACCGTAGGGCCGGGGGCGGAGGCGCTCTCGGGTATGAGGGAACTCAAGGAGCTCTGCCTCGACGGGAACTCAATAAGTTCGCTCGCGGGGCTCGAGGGGCTGACGGCGCTGGAACGCCTCAGCCTCAAACACAACCGGGTCTCCGACATATCCCCCTTGCGCAACCTGAGGAACCTCAAGCGCCTGGAACTCTGCGGGAACGAGATATGCGACCTCTCCCCCCTCGAGGGGCTCACCCTCATCCGCGTCCTGGACCTGGAGGACAACCGGGCAGTCGACGCGGGGCCGCTCGCGGGCTTCCTGGTTCTCCTGGAGCTTAACCTCGCCCACAACGGCCTGTCCGATCTGGCGCCTCTGTCCGGGCTCACCAGGCTCAGGGAACTCAACCTCACGGGCAACAGCGCGGCTGACCTGTCGCCTTTGAAGGGCATGCGCATGCTGGAACGCCTGAGCTTGGACCAGAACCGCGCCCGGAGCCTGGAGCCATTGCGCTGCCTCGGAAGCCTCACCCGCCTGTCGCTAGACTCCAACGGCGTAAGCGACCTTTCGCCCCTGGCCGGGCTCTCGGCGCTCACGCACCTGTTCATACCCAACAACAGGGCGACGGACCTTTCGCCCTTGGCGGGGCTCGCCCGGCTCACGAGCCTCGATCTGGACTGCAACCGCCCAAAGGACCTGAAGCCCCTCTCCGGGCTCCTAAACCTCAAGGATCTCCACCTGAACTCCGCCGACGTTTCCGATCTGGGGCCGCTGTCCGGGCTCTACAGCCTTGAGCACTTAAACGTCTGCAACAACGGCATCTCCGATCTCTCCCCGCTGGAAGGGCTGACCAACCTCATACTATTAAGGGCGGACCGAAACCTCGTAACCGATCTGGGATTCGCCTCGTCGCTTACGAGGCTCGAAAACCT
This sequence comes from Deltaproteobacteria bacterium, assembly GCA_031267005.1. Lineage (GTDB taxonomy): Bacteria > Desulfobacterota > Desulfarculia > Adiutricales > Adiutricaceae > JAIRZX01. The sequence continues at coordinate 9,987 of JAIRZX010000043.1, read as the reverse complement.
GTCTTTGAAGTTCAACCGCGTACAGAGCTTCGAGCCGCTGGCCGGTCTGCGGCGCCTCGCGTACCTCTGGCTCGACTCGGGGCAGGTGAGCGACCGCCGATCACTTGAGAACATGTTGCCCAGGGTGCGGATACTCTTCGACTACATCTGAGCGGAAAATGCGTCGGCTCCGAGGAGCGCGCCGGAATCGACTCCCGGGCACGCGCGGAAGCGACTCCCGGGCTCATGCCGGACGCGCCGGGCGGACGCGCCTAGCCCGTGCAGCCGCGCCTGGCCCTGCCCGCCGCGCCGCAGTGGCTAAGTGTCACGGTCCCGCCGACCCGTTGCCCGCGGCCTGCGGTGATCCGGAGCGCGTTGCCGCGAGTCCCGTCCGCTTTACGCGTCGAACTGCGCGGGGGAAATTCCGCGAAGACGCCTGGAGCCGCCCGAATCCGCCCGAATTCGCCTAACCGAGCCCGTCCGCGACCGACGCGCGGGGAGGCCGAGCCGCCAGCTGGCGCCCCTCGAGGTGACGCGCTGGCAGCCCGGTTTGCGGTTTTCGCGACGGCGATGTCGATTTAGGGATTTCGCCAAAAATTGTCTCCCTTTACTCCATTGTCCCTTCCGTCCTTTCCGCCGTCCTTCCCTTTCGGACACCGGCGTCAGGCCCGCGCTTTTCCCGGCTTTCCCGTGCTTTCCCCGCCTTGACGGCCAACGAAACTGCCCTTTCTCGGCAAGGGCGGGAACTTGCGGGTTCCCGCGGGCGCGGACGGACGCGAACTGGCCGGGCCTCCGGGAAACCAGTACCGCCTTTGCCTTTGCCGACGGCGGCCCGCCCGGCCCTATCAGGGAACCCGGAGGTTCCGTTGCTTCGCGAGCCGGCAGGTTCCTTCAGATCGGTCGGAATAGCCGAGTTATTTTTGACTGCCGTTCGCTACTCCGCATATAATGGGCTAAACCGTTAACGAGCCATGGCGGAAAACCCGCCGCCACCCGATGGCGGAAACCCCGCCGCCACCCGGAGGATCACCCATGTCGCCGGAAACGCGGCCGCAGCCCGGAGGCGAGGCCCCGGACCACCGCTTCAGCCGCCTTAAGTCGTCCGCCATAAGGCTCTTCGCCCATCGGGGTTACGAGGGGGCCCACATCTCCGAGATCGCGAGGACGGCTGGCGTCCGCAAGTCCTCGGTGTACTCGCACTGCAAGAGCAAGGACGATCTTTTCCTGTCCCTCGTCCGCCAGGCGGCCGAGCTCGAGCTCGAGGCCGTGATGGACCGCCTTGACGTGGGCGGGATTCTTTCCGGGCTCAAATCCTACGTTGAGGAGATCCCCGCGAGGCTCGGGGAGGACCCGCCCGTTTTGGGTTTCCTCATACGATCCTTCTACACCCCGCCCCCGGAGCTCAAATCTGCCGTGCTACTCGTCTCCGACAGTTTCTTCGAAAGGGCCAAGGCCCACTTCGCCTTGTGCCTGGCCGACGGCGGAGTGCCCCCCGACGGCATCCGCCACGCCGTCGAGGCCTGCAACGTCGTCCTTGACGCCCTGCACGTCGCCTGCATGTACTGCCCGCAGAACCTCGATATCCGCATGCAGTCGTCCTTCGCCATGCTGGAGAAGTATATAAACGCCTTTTGAATTTTCTGGCGGGAATTGCCGGCTGCCTGCCTGCCGTATCCCGCCAGCCTTTTTCCTGACGGCGCCCGTCGCGGGAACCGGTGAGGTTCCCGTTCGTTCCGGCACCGCGCGGCGGGCTTACGATCTGGCCCGGACGCCAGGCTTTCGCCGTTTCCGGACCGCGCGCCGCGTCGCTGTTTTCGTTGCGGGTGAGGCCCAGGGAAAGCGGGCGGCCCGGCGGGGCCGCTCGCCTGTCGTCTCCGTGGCCGTGTTGCCTGTCCCGCGAAGTTTGGCTTTCAGCGGGGCGGCGGTCGTCCCGCGGCTCACGGGGATTCCCGTACGGCTTGCCCGGATGGCGGCGGACTGCTTCGCTGTCCTGCTTTCTGCGGCATAGTTACGGATAAACCGAATTTCCTGCCGGAAATGCGCCTCCTCCGGAACCCGCAGGTCCGCCCGGGCGAGTAACCCTGCGCGCCTTTACGCGGGGCTTCGGCATCCGAGCCGACTACAGGCGCTCCAGCGCTGCATTCGGCAAGGCTTTCTCGCCGCAAGGCAATCCCCGCAAAAAAGTGGGGAAGAACCAGGCCCCAAGGGTCCGATTGAGTTCGACGTGTGCTTTCGGAACCTCGTTGGTTCCGCGCGGAACTCAGCATTCCGTCATTTTTTTTAAAAAACGGCTTCGAAGTCCAAAAAAATTTATTGGTATTTTTTCCGATTCCGGCATATACTCCCGGATACTACTGAAGCGGCCGCGCCGAATGTTTTTTTAGCCCGGATCGCCTGCGGCATAACCCGGGCCAGCCGCGTCGGCCGCGGGAGGCAACCCATGCGCTCGATTGCGGCGGAATCAGCCAAGCTGAAATACCCGCCCCTGGGGCTCTACAGGAGCGACGGCCCGGCCCCCGGTTCCAAACAGTTTTCCGAAACGGCCAAGTTCAAACCGTCCGGCGCCTGCTCGATGACCCTCGTGGAGAAGGCTTTCAAGGACGGGACGCCCTGCGCTTTCTCAACCGGGACCGTGCATTGCCTTGGAGGCATCCGCGGATTCGGGCTAGCTCCCCCGGCCTTTTCCCCGCCCGGAGGGGCGATGGGCAGCGTCAGGCTCGTGTCCTCCGGCAACAGCCGTTGCGAGGAGGGCAGGGCGGCGCTGGATGAGCTCAAGGCCCTGGGCGCCACCGCCGAGAGGCTAGAACTCTTTTCCGAAGGAGAGGGATTCAAGAGGGATCCCGAGCTCCTGGCAGCATCCTTCGCCGTCATGCCGAAGATCCCCCCGATCGAGGGCTGCCTCAACCTCGCCCCCCTGTCCGGGCTCAAGGCCCCCCCCGAGGTCGTAGTCTTCCTCGCCGACGCCCAGCAGCTCTCGGCCCTGACAGTCCTCGCCGGTTACTCGCGTCCAGGCTTCGACCACGTGGCCGTGCCCTTCTGCGCCGCCTGCATGGCGATTGCGGTTTTTCCCTTGGCCGAGCGCGGAAAGCCCAGCCCGAAAGCCATAGTGGGCCTCATGGACGTCCACGCGAGGAAGATCATGCGGAGGCTCGTGGGCAGGGATCTCGTCACCTTTTCCGTACCCTGGGAGATGTTCGAGGAGATGTAGGAAAACGTCCGCGGGAGCTTCCTGGAGCGCCGCGTCTGGGCGAGCATCGCCTGACGCTCACCCTGGCCCGCCGCCTGCGGGCTTGCGCCGGGCTCCCGCTGGCGTTCGCGCCCGCCATGATCCTTTCCCCCTCCGACGGTGTCCCCGGCAGACGGGGGACGGACCGGCTCCAGGTCTTTGCCGTCGGCCAGTGGTCTGCGGTCTGCGGTCTGCGGCCTGCGGCCAGCGGCCAGCGGCCTGGGGCCTGGTGACGGGACGCTGTTCCCGGCTTCCAGCCCGCAAGCGCGTCGCCCGACCGTCCGCCACCTTCCGGAATGGTACCGGAACCGCCGGGTACGACCCTGGACCGCGCTGCGCCGTTTCCTGGAACCTACGGACGCCGGGAACCCTTGGGTCCGGGAGGTCGCCCGAGGATAGCTTTCCTGGAACGGGGACCCTCATCCGTTAACGTCCGGGAACCTGCCGGTTCTCGGGACAGGTCCCTGGAGTTGACGGAATTCCCCGTTTTGGCTATATTTCTATCGCCTACCGGCCGGACGGCAGGCTATTCCCAAAGGCGCACCCCTATCTTGCCATGGCCGGTCCCGTGCCCGCTGACCGTTCGCTTGCCCTCGGAGGTGACGACTTGCCGCTGGAAATGCCCGCCTACGCCGATCCGCCGGAGCCCTTGCCCGTCTTCACGAAGCTCCAGGCTTCCGCCCTGAGGCTCTTCGCCGCGAAGGGTTACGACGGGGCCCACGTTTCCGACATCGCGAGGGGGGCCGGCATACGCAAGTCCTCGGTCTACGCCCACTGCCAGAGCAAGGAGGACCTCTTCATGGGCCTTCTTCGGAGAGTGATGGGCAGGGAACTCAGGGTCATGTGCGGCATGCTCGTCGAAGGGGGCCTCCTGGACGGCCTCAACCGCTACTTCGTCTCCCTGAAGGACCGCTTGGACGAGGACCCGCCCTGCTACAGGTTCCTGCTCCGCTCCGTCTACACCCCCCCGTTAGATCTGAGCGAGCCGGTAAGCGCCTTGGGCATGGAGTTCTTCCCCGACCTTATAGAGCTCTTCAAGCGGGCGCTCGCGGACCACGGCGCGGTTCCCGAGAGCCTCGACCTGCTCGCGGAAGCGACGTTGTCCGTCATGGACAGCGTCCACGTGGCCAGCCTGTACTGCCCACAGTTCTTCGGCAAGCGCCTGGACGCGGTATGGGCCATGTACGAGAAGTTAGTTTCCAGCCCGTGAGGGGCGGACTTCCGCGCATTTCCGCTCCTCACGCCGGATACGGGCGTTCCGGGAACCCGGCGGGGCCCGTCCGCGTCCCGTAATTTCTCCGACACCCAGTTTTGCGGGCGGAGTCGTGTGTTCTTTATCTTCGAAGGGCGCCGGGTTGGGGGCACGCAAGCAATTCGGTGTAACCTTTCGCGTACCCCCTGGCAGTGCCCGGAGGCCATTTGGCTTTTCATTTTCAGGAGCCGTTGCCGCACTGCGCTGGGTCAGGCATCTCTCGCGCTGCTGCGGAAACTGTCCGGCTAGTCATAGCATAACTGCTTAAGCTCAGGCGTACGCCCACCTGCCCGGGAACTCTAATGGTTCCTGGACGGCTAATTCCCGTCGCGGCGCCGGAACCGTCAGGTTAACGTCCCTTGAATTGACTCTTTAGATTTATGGAACCCCGCAGATTCCTGCCGACCTCCTCCCGTCAAAGCCTACTTCCATCGGATAAATATTTTCCTCCCTCCACTGATTGTTTTTAATTCCTAATTATAATTTGTCTTCAGTCTTTTACCTCATTTTTATTATCCGAATTTATAATTCCAAATTTATCCTTAGTAAGCTTTGGATTGGTACCCATATCTTAGCGCAAGTTCCATTGTGACGCATGGACCCTCGGAAAAGAACGGATGGTGGAAAAAATTCGGCCATCGGTTTTAATTAATAATTATCATGAAATTATTTTTATTAAAATTTACTATTTAATAATTTCCAAGATATAACCTTAATTTTCAATGATAACCACGAGCGTTTTTATATATTTAATATGAATGACAATATTCATTTTTTTATTTTTTTTATTTTTTTATTTTTTTATTTTTTTATTTTTTATTATTTTTTTTATGTCAAATGCTTATCGATCTTATTCAGTCTTATTCGGGATTTTTTTCCTGTCTTTGATCTTGTCGTGAATTTACGTTGCCGGTTCCATGGTCCGATCATGCCATTCCAGCTTTTCTTCTTTGCCTAATAGTTTTCTCGCCTTTGTCCTTAACTATTTCGCCACAGTAGCCCTCGAAGCCGAGAAGGCGGAACCCCCCCTCGATCGGCCGGGTTGTTCAGGCCCGACGTTCCGTCCACGGCGGCGGCCCCTGCCCCTGCCCCTGCCACTGCCCTAGCCTTTGGACTTGCACTTGCACTTGCACTTGCACCTTCACCGGACCCGACCTGGACGGACCTTCGACGCGTACGCAAGCGCAGTTCCGTTTTTTTGCCGGGAAAGACGCCAGTGTGCCGCCAGGCTACTCGGCTATTGCACCTGGATAGGTTCCGCAAACGCGGACGGCAGCTCTACTCTTGATATTGCCATTTCAATTAAATATTAGAATAATATCCGAGATATGGCCTTGCTTGTAGGTTTTACTGCCACGCTTTTTCTAAAATTTAATTGAAATGCCAATAGCTTGGCGTTTAATTCAATTCCGCCGGGAACCGCGCCAACCGCTTTTCCAGATTCTTGACTGCAGTTTAAGAATTTGTCTAAATCACTTCTCGCTGAGTTTCCATAAGGAGATCCAAGCATACCACCACACTCAGTGAAACAATCTTCATGTTTTTGTGCTGATGTCACCTGTTTGCCATAAGGCTAGGCGGAGCTGCTCATACATTGATCTGTCCAGCCCCCCTGAAGGTACACTCTTACCTGAACTGCACTTGGAGGCCCCTAAGCGTGAAGGCTTCTTCGCGGGTTATTGGATAGACACAATGGGTCTTGACATGGGGATTAAGAAATATTAGAATTAAATGTATAGGCCGTTTCTTTCAACCAAAATTAAGGTTAACGAAATATGGACTACGAGCTGATGCACAAAGATATTCCTGTGGCCGTTCTCAAACTTTCGACTAGGTATAATATAACCCTGATCGATAAAATTATGGATGTCGCCGCACCAGAGCATTTACCGATCGGCACGACGCAATCGAGTTCGCTGAAGTGCAATCCTTCAAAGCTTGAGGGGTGGTTAAACGAGAGATCTATCCCCAAAGAAAGATCGGGATTGACAAAATTCATTGAAAATGTCGGGTTGCCGTATCCTAACCAGCTCCTTCTGGATTCCCTGGGGCTATCGCTTTCCGATCAATATTGGATGAGACCAGCCGGAAGCGGGATCGCCTGGAGAGACGTTAATTTTTTCCAAAATGGGTTCTCCGGAGATTTGGGCGATATCCTCCTGGGAATCGTGAAGCGCGTGAATGGCGCAAGAAGCAAACCATTCTTTTCGCCTGACTCGTCCTCTTCAGGCATGTTGCCAAAAAGATGGATTATATGCGAAGGCAGAAGGGTGCTTATGAAAGGCGGAAAACTCCCTTATTTCCAGGAGCCTCAGAACGAAGCTATAGCTTCGAAGGTGATGGAATCTCTTGGCATCCAGCACGTCCATTATGAGTTCACTGTCATTGGCGGCAAGCGCTATTCCCTGTGCGAGACTTTCGTGGACACCGATACCGATTTCGTTTCAGCTTTTTACATTGCCGATAGATTGTACGGCATGCCGCTTAACGCTTCCCGCAAGTATGATTTCTTCATCGGGCGTTGCGAAAAATTAGGCATCACCGGCGCAAGGGAAGCATTAGACAGAATTTTTATCATTGATTTCATCCTGTTTAATACCGATCGCCATTTCAATAATTTCGGAGCTGTCAGGAATGCAGACACGCTCGAATGGAAAGGGTTCTCGCCCGTGTTCGATACGGGAAACTGCCTCTGGAACGAACGCGGCACCGATAACATATTTGTAAGAGAAATAGGGGAATGCAAGCCGTTCAGGAAAGATTTCCGCAAGCAGCTGCTTCACGTGAACGATTTTTCGTGGATCGATATTGATAAACTAAAAATTATTCCTGACCAAATCGCCAGCATGTTCATTCCAACCGAATTAATCACCCCGTCCCGTATTGATAAGATCCGCCAGGCTCTTGCATGGCGCGTCCAATTCCTCGAAAACGCCATCCTCCACCCCGAATTGCTTCGCGAAAAATCTCGCAGTGGTCGCAGGTCTGGGCCTCGCGTTCGTTAACGCACGCGTTTTTTCCAATAATTTTTTTTGACCGGGTTCGCTGTCTCCCCCGCAGGTTATTGTAGCGGGGATACGAATTCCTCGCTTTTCTCCCTGGCGACAGCGGCCGGGGCTCGCGCTAACCCCTTAATTATGAATATGGAGCGGGGGGAGCGGTGGCTGACGGCAATCCAGCTAACGCTTCGGTTAAGCCTGACTGCGTCAAGAGCGACCGGAAGCCGGTCCGGCGGGACCCCTTCCTCAGCGGGGAGGGCTTGGCGTTCCAAGGCTTCGGGAAGCTCACCTCTGGGTTTGAGGGCGCCGACTGTATCTGCGCCACATGGCTTCGCGCGGCCGCGGCAGAGTTCAATTTCGCCTGTCCCGGCTGCGTTTGCCCCTGAAGCGACCGTTGGTCGGAGTTTGTTGGGCGCCGGTTTCCTGCCCGGGGTATTGCCGAGACAGCGGCCCGGGCCGAGAGCGTCCAGTACGCGGGCAAGGCCCGTCCCGGGTTCTCCCCTTAACCGGATCGAGTCTCTGAACCCGGGCCTCGGAGCCGGGCCTCGGAGCCGGACGGAGCGGTCGTTGTCCAGCGTCAGCGCAGGGCAGTCCGATCCTTCGCCGGGAAAGCCGCAAGGGCGATCGCCTCGGAACCGGCCCTTCCCGCGCCTGACATGGTCACCGGTAACGCCGGTTGGGCCTCCCCGGCCCTGCTGTCCCCGGTTGAGTCACGAGCCGTTGCTGTCATCTCGCGCCGCTTGGCCACAGGCCGCTCCATGCTCCCTGCTCTCCTCCGGACGCCCGGCCTTCGGCCTTCCAGGGAGGGGAGTCCGTGCCCCCAAGGGGCCGGAGCGCTTCGATGCCTCCGCGCTGCTGGCGGCGCCTCCGGAAGCGCGAACAGCCTGCCGTCACTCCCGCTGCCGTCAAGCCGACTGGCTTACTGTCGCCTCCCCCTGCCCCGCGAGGGGCAAAGGCGGCGGCATGTCATGGGCCTGGGATGACGGCTGACGACCACTTGCCCTCGTCGAGGACGCGTTCGCTCTTGCTGACGATGACCGCGCCCGCCATGTCGCCGGTCACGTTCATGCAGGTGCGCCCCATGTCGAGCAGGGAGTCGATCCCTAGGATCATGGCGTAGGCGGCCGCGACGGACGATCCTGCCGTCACCGGCAGGTCGATCGATTCGAGCACCATGAGCAGCATGATGGCGCCCGCCCCCGGAACGCCGGCCGTGCCGACGGAGGCTAAAGTGGCGGTGATCATGACCGTCAGCTGCTGGTTTAAAGTCAGGGGCTGGCCCGTGGCGAAGCCGATGAACATGGCGCAGACGGCGAGGTAGATCGCTGTGCCGTCCATATTGATAGTGGCGCCCACCGGCAGGGTGAAGGAGGAAACGGAGCGCGGCACGCCCATCTTGTCTTCGCAAACGCGCATCGTGACCGGCAGCGTTCCGTTGGATGAGCGGGTCACGAAAGCGGTGAGCGAGGCGGCGTACGCGCCTTTCACGAATTTAACGAAACTGAGTTTTGAAATAACGCGCAGCATCCCCCCGTAGCCGACAACCAGGTGGACCGCGAGGCTGACGTAAACGGTCAGGGTCACGAAGAGCAGCGAGCCCACGGCTTTCGGCCCCTGCTGGGCGAAAACGACGGCTATCAGCACGAAAACGCCGACAGGCGCGTACTGCATGATGCCGCCCACGACCTTGTACATGGTTTCCGCGCAGATGGAGCACAGTTCAAAGAGCCTGTCGGCGGCGGCGGCCACCTTCCCGTCCTTGGAGTCGCGCACGACGGCCAGCGCGATGCCGAAGACCAGGGCGAAGAAGATGATGGGCAGCACGTCGCCCCTGGCCAGCGATTCGGCGGGGTTGGTGGGCACGATCTCCAGTAGGATCTGGGATAGGGGCGGCGCGTGCGCTTCCGTGCCCTTCACGGCGGCGTCGCCCGCGATGCCCATGTTCTGGCCGGGGCGGAGGAGGTTGGCGAGGGCGAGGGCTATGGCCACGGAGATGACGCTGGTCGCGAAATAGTACAACAGCGTCTTGAGCCCCACGCGGCCGAGCTGGCTCGGGCTGATGCTGGCCGCGCCTGTCACGAGCGAGAACAGGATGACCGGCACGACGATCATTTTGAGCAGGCGGATGAAAAGATCGCCGAATATCCTGGCGTTGTCGACGAAAAGGGCGGCTGCCTGCGGAAAGGCGCCCAGGACGCAGCCGCAAACGGCGCCCAGGACAAGGCCTGTCAGGATGCGCTTGAGCAGGTTGACGCGGAAGTACCAGGAAAGGAATCCGGAAGTTTTCGGTTTTTTTGGGGGGCTCATATTCGGTTCCAACGCCTCTGGAGCTTATCCCGCGCGTCGCGTGTCCAGGGCGTTTAGCTCGAACGCCCGGAGCGGGCGGCCGCTGTGGCGGGCGGGAACGCCCGTGAAAAACGGCCCGGGCGGCCCGGGCGGCATCGGCGGCGGGGGACGGCGTCTCAATGCGGTTTCGCATATTACCCGCCAAATCGGCGGTTTTCAAGCCGCTTCCGGCGATCAAGCCGATC
>JAIRZX010000035.1 GCA_031267005.1 Deltaproteobacteria bacterium | reverse complement strand
CGAGCGCAAAAGTCAGCAACAGGAGGAGTGTGCCCTGAACGCTCGGCTCGTTCAGGCAGCTTCTCCGCCTCCCCAGCGAGGAGAGGCTGAGGGGAGGGGATTTTACAGTGGAATCAACTTTTGCTGGGGCAAATCCTCGTCAGCGCCGGGCGGTTCAATGAGGCGAAGGAGCTTGTCGAGGGATCGCTCAGGGCAGTCGAGAGGAAGTTGGGCCCCGACAGCGAATCCGCCCTTTTGGCGAAAATGATCATGGCCCAGGCTCTCTACGCCGCGGGGGATTACGCGGCCGCTGGCAAGATATACGGGCAGGCGATTAAATCTTACTCCCGCAGGCACGGTCCCGACAACGAAATCGTAATAAGTTTGAAATTGAAGGCGGCCGAGGTTTCGATGGCTCTCAGGGACTTCGCGGCGGCAAGGGATTTGTCGGCCCAGGCGGCGGATTCCAGCGAGAGGGCTTTAGGCTCCGGGCACCTTATAACCCTTAAATCATACCAAAGCCTGGCTTCCGCCATGGTTGAGGAAGGGGAATACCATGCCGCGAATCTTATCTTGGAGCGGGCGGCGGATACGGGCGAAAGGACGCTCGGGCGCGAGCACTACCAAATTCTCGACTTGCGTCGGCAACTTGCCACATCAATGCTCCTGTCAGGAGAATTCGCGGCCGCCAGGGCAATATTGGAGCAGGTCTCCGACGCCTTAGGGAGGACGCGCGGGCCGGAAGACTCCTTGACGCTCAGGGCCAAGAACTCCCTGGCGGCTTGCCTGTTATTTCTTGGGGAATACGCCCGGGCGGTGGATTTGTCGACGCGCTTGGTCGACATGCAAGCCCGCGGCGTCGGAATTGTCGGCCCAGCGTTTATTCCGAACAGGGGGATCCTCGCGACGGCCCTCCAACGCCTGGGGGATTACGCCGGCGCGCGGGCCCAGTTTGAACGGACCATCGAGGAGCTGGAAAGTGGCCCTGCACTGGATCGCAAGAACAAGCTTAGCATTGAATTCAACTTGGGATTATTGTTGCTTCAGATGGGCGATTACGAAGCGGGGAACGAGCTTCTTGCGTCGGTGGTGAGCGAGTCAGATATGAGAGACGGGCCTGATAGCCCTAACGCAGTACTTTTCCGGGCCGGACTGGCCCTATCCCTCTACAGGCTGGGGAAGCGCGGGGAGGCAAAAGAGCTTCTGGAAATAGCGCTGGATAAGGCTACGCGGATCTTCGGGACCGACCATCCCGGAACGATATCCGTCGTGAGGGAACTCGCGGCGATCTCTCTGCTTGCGGGAGAGCCGGCCGCAGCGAAGGAGCTGCTTTTGCCGGCTCTGGAGAGGGCCGTGCGCACGCTCGGGCCCGAAAACACCCTGACGGAGCAAATCGAGACGCACCTCGCGGTTTCTTGCTCCGCCCTGGGCGATCCCGGCCTTGCGATATTTTTCATGAAGCTCTCAGTCAAGGCCGCCCAGAAGACGCGCGGGACGCTATTTTCCCTCGGAGAGGAACACAGGCGGAGCTTCCTCTCGACGGTCGAGCGGTCTTACCACTTTCTCTTCGATTTGCTCATGGAGGAGGGCAGGGTGGAGGAGGCCTTGGAGGTGCTCGATCTCTTGAAGGACGACGAGCTTGGGGGAATCGATCCGTCGGCAGCTGAAAGGCGGCCTGCGGGCGATGGGGGGGCGCCGGACCTTTTCGCGGGCGCTCGCGAGGAGAAGGCGGCCCGCGCCTTTGAAGGGGCGGCCGCCAAGTCGGCGGCCGTCGAATCCGAGCGGGCGCCGCTCGCCCTTAAGAGGGCGAAGTCCGGCCTTTCCGAGGAGGAGGCATTAAGGCTGGCCGAACTGGAGAGGGAAGCGGACGGCGCTAAAAAGGCTTTCGAAGCGCTTTTGGCGGACGTCCCGTCGCTGGCGGAGGCCGGGCGCCTTGCCGGGGACGCGCGGGCCGCAGAACGCCTGATAGTCAGGACGGCGGCCCTGGCCGGACTGGGCGAGGGCGCGGCTCTCGTGTACGCCGTTTCGGCCGAGGAAACGTTGCATCTCGTCATGTTGGCTCCGGGCAGGCTCGTCGCGAGGAAAACGGCGATAGGGAGGGACGATCTCGCGAAGCTGGTGTCGGAGTACAGGCTGGCCCTCCAGGCGCCGTCGCGCGATCCCCGTCCGGCCGCCGAAGCCCTCTACGACGTAGCCGTAAGGCCCCTCGCGGACGATCTCGAAGAGGCGGGAGCAACGACCCTCATGCTTTCTTTGGACGGCGCCTTGAGGTACGCGCCTTTCGGGTCCTTATGGGACGGCGAAAGGTTCCTCCTGGAGCGGTACGCGACGGTGGAATTCACCAGATCGACCCCCGCAAGGATGGCGGCGGCGGCCCGTTCCGCCGCTGGGGGGGGCGCCCCCTCCGCCATGGCCCTGGGAGTTACCGCCGCGTGGCCCGGATTCCCCGCGCTTCCTGGAGTGGCCTCCGAGATAGCAGCCGTGGTGGGCGGGGGGGGATCGTCCGGGGCACTCGCGGGCGAGAGTTTTCTGGACACCGCTTTCGACCGCCGGGCGTTTTCGAGGAGCCTGGCGTCGGACGCCCCGGTGGTGCACGTGGCGAGCCATTTCCTCCTGGATCCCGGAAGCGTGGACAATTCGGTGCTGCTTCTGGGGGACGGCGGGAAGCTGAGCCTGAGGGAGATCGAAGGATCGCCGGATCTCGATTTCAAAGGTCTGGATCTCTTGACGCTTTCGGCCTGCGGCACCGGCGCCGGCACGGGGAGGCGCCGGGACGGGCGGGAGGTGGAGAGCCTGGGGGAGATAGTCCAGAGGGCCGGGGCGTCAGCGGTGCTGGCGACCCTTTTGCCGGTTGACGATTTCGCCGCCCCGGAGCTGATGCGGGAGTTCTACCGTCTGCGATACGTCAAGGGCATGGACAAGGCGGAGGCCCTGAGGCTGGCGCAGCTCTCGGTTATGCGGAACGTGCAGACGGCGCCGTCTCCCTCCCCGTACCCGGCGCGCGGGACCCCGCTCGACATCGGCGGGGCGGAACGGACCGCCGAACCCGCCGCCGCCTCCGAATGGGACGGCAAGGGGTTCTCGCATCCCTATTACTGGGCGCCCTACGTGCTCATGGGGAACTGGAAATGAGCGCTTGCCCCAAGGAATCCGTTTTATCCACCCCACGGGGAAAGGCCCCGGCCGCTTGCTGGCCACGACCGCTTGCTGGCCACGGCCGCTTGCTGGCCACGGCCGCTTGCTTACCCAGTCATCCGTCGCGGCGGCGGCATAGGCGGCGTTCCGCCTTCCGTCAAGTCTGCCGCGCCGTTTTTCGGGCGCGAAACTGCTCTTGCCTCCTCGGAAGGACTGGAGGCCGCTCCGCTCGCCTAACTGGCGCAGGCCCGGGACGATCCGCCTGTCCGGCCGTGCGGCAGGCGCTGCGCCGGGGCCAGTAAGCGGCTGGTTCCAAATGGCCGTGGCAAGGGTCCCTCGCGCCGATTTGCCGGACACGGCTTTCGGGCCCGCTCCCTTTTCTAGGTTGCGGGAAGGGGGGCTTTCCGGGAAAGTTTCCATTTTGGGAGGGAGCCATTCTTTGCGGACATTCGTCCCCCGCTCGAGGCAACACTACAGGCCACGCGGAGGATTCGGGCGGCGGCGGGGTGGCGCCCTGCGCGGGGGGGGGGGCGGCCCCGGAAGGCTCGGGCCTTTTGAATTTTATTACGTCGGCGGGATACGAAACGGCGCATGTCACTGCAGGTTTCAGATGCGAAACGGCGCATCTCCTCCAGCGCGTCCCTGCGGAATGCGGCTCTTTTCCAGGTTCCACGTGCCGGGGTGGCGTAAAGCCCCAGTTCCGCTCTCCTGCTTTAGCGCTTGTCTTTCTCGGTCTGCGGCCCCGCAGGGTTCCATCCCCAATTGTTCGGGAGCTTCGGCCAGGGCTACGAGGTTTGGGACGGAACTCAACAGTCGCGCCCGGCGAAGGTCCATGACGGTTTGGATGCTTCAATTCGCTTTGCGTCGTCCGTTTCCTCGCGACGTCTTCACCCTCCAGCTCCAGCTCCGGCACCGGCATCGGCTCCAGCTCCAGCTCTAGCTCCAGCTCCAGCCTCCAGCTCCAGCTCCAGCTCCAGCCTCCAGCTCCAGCTCCAGCTCCAGCCTCCAGCTCCAGCTCCAGCTCCAGCTCCGGCACCGGCACCGGCATCGGCTCCAGCTCCAGCCTCCGGCTCCGGCTCCAGCCTCCAGCAGTTAGCCGCAGTCATACTCCGGAGACGACGGAAGGCTCGAGAAATGGCGGGTATTATCGAGGCGCCGGGAAATTTCGTGGCGCCTTATCGGGTAACATGTACGCGGTCGCTCCTTCTTGGGCATTCCCGCAGACCGCCTTCCGGGGTCGGCAATGACTGCGGCGGGGCCATTCCCGGAGTCGGCGGACCGCTGCCCCCGCAGTAGCGGCAGGGAAGGAAAGTACGTTACGGAGCCGTTTTCCGGTGATCCGCAAGGCGCCCGGCGCCTGGCGTAGGGAGTCTTTCACGCGGGTTTGGCCCGGCCTTTGCTCCGTTCGCCGCAGCGCCCCGAAAACCGGGGCGCGTGAACGGAGCGGGACAGCGATATTCCGGCCTGATGCCCCAGGGCCAGGCCGCTCTCAAGGAACAAGGAGAAGAGCCATGTGGGAGTCGAACCAAATCGGAGCCGGCAAGCTCGTAACCGCCGTAGTCGCCTCTTTGGCCATAACGTTCGCCTTCTCGGCCGCGGGCAGCGCCGATACCGGAATGCCCGGCCTCGCCGCCCAATCCGTTTACGGATCGGGCGGGCCTGACGCCGCCGGGGTCATCTTCCAGACTGCCGGATACCGGAAGGACCGCAGGGACCGCAGGCACTACGGCAAGAGGGACCACCGCCGCCACCGCGACTACCGCCATGACCGCCACCACTACCGACGCGACCGGAGGGATTACGGGCGCATGCCGAAACATTGCAGGAACCCCCATGTCCGCAGCGCCAAGTGCGACAGGTATTGGAGGGGCAGGTAGCTGCCTGGGGGAGCGGGGAGGCCGAGCCAGTCGCCGCCCGGGTGCCTTGCTGGCCGCTTCGG
>JAIRZX010000402.1 GCA_031267005.1 Deltaproteobacteria bacterium | reverse complement strand
GCCCCTCGCTCAAAGCGCGGGGTAGAGGCGCGTCGCCCCATTCCGCCTTTTCCGTCCCCGTGGGAAGCCGGGCTAAGGCCAGGATGCGTGACGGCTGGAGGGATACAGTGATGCCTGTGCAAAAACCCGTGAATGATACTTCACGCCAGGTTGCTTTCCAGGCATTATGAAGCGGGCTTGATTCCAGTGAGAATAACCGGCCGCCTCCTTTTAAGTCGGATGCGCCATGAGGTAAGGGGTGCCCATAGCTCCCCCCCCCCTAGCGGAGGGGTCGAATCGAGCTTATCCGTTCACTGGTTCAAAGGAGTGGCGGTCCAGTGCCAGGCTGGAGGCGGTCATGGGGTATGAGGGTGGTAGCCGAGACCAGCGGGGGAGGAGGTCTTCTTCTCTGCAATCGGATACCTTGCGGGCTCTCTCTGGGTTCCCAATGTGGGCGGATTACAGGAGAAGAGAGGGTTTTCGCAGTAGAATCATTCTTTGGCTTTGTCCGTTCCAAGGAGCCGTCATGTCAGGGACGAACGGTTTTTCAGTGCCTACGCTCTGGGGTCTCTGGGATACATCCTGGAAGACCGGATCTGCCTTCCAGGCAGCTTCAACTCAAGTCTAAGCAGTTCCCTTCCCCTCCGTTCGGAACGAGGTTTATTGAGAAATAGTACTTGTGACGTCTCAGTACGGGGCTCATATTGGGGATGAAATGGCGAGTCCACGCGTAGGAGCAACTCAAGTGGGAAACGTATCCTTTCACAGAGGGTAGGTTGAAGCCTCAGAGGGAACTGCCGATTTTTGTTAATATTGATGCCAGTTCCCCTCCCCGCCGGGGCCCGCTGGGAACTGTAAGCCGAAACTTGGGGGCGCCCCGGGGCCCGCGTTGCCGCCGCAAATCACGATCTTGGCCTTGCATGCCGCGATCCGCCCCAAGTTTCATCCCAGTGCAAAAAGGAAGGATTGAACTCGCCGTCGGCAAAATGCCTCTTCTTAATTCAGCGATACCCCTGGTGCCTGATTTTGAGCCGTGGCGCGGATATTTCACCGGTTTTGACCATAAGAGACCAATTTCGCTGAATTGTTGCCCTAGCGAACGAAATTCAGGTCCAGAATGACTGTTTTGCAGTGACATCAATGACGCCGCCGCAATAAATCCGCCAGGCTCCATGGGGTAGGGTTGAAACCTCTTTCCTGCTGGAAATGAGGTGTTGTGGGGCACTTTAATAGACCATAATTTCACTATAGTTTATCTAAATTGATAAAAGTTAGCTTTTTATATTATTGTGCTCTATATCATCGACATAACCCCAGTCCCGTGTCGATTTATTGCGGCGGCGTCATCAATATTGACATTATGGGCATCAAGGGATTATCGGATCGCATTTTTTATCATGAAACGATTTCTGGTGTAGCCGAGTCAAGAGCTACATGACGCCGCCGCAATAAATCCGCCCGGCTGAACTGGAGCGGGTTGACACCCCGTTCCTGCCGAAAATATCCGATTGTTGCGGCAACGTAATAGAACAATAACTTGCTATAGTTCATCTAAATTAATAAAAGATATCTTTCTGCACTATTATGTTCTTTGTCTTCGGCATAACCCCTCAGTACCTGCCGAATTATTGCGGCGGCGTAAAACATTTATGTAGCCATTCGCGTTTCATGGGCCGGGGTGTCGAAACCCGACATGAACGTTTAGAGTCGTCTAACCGGAATTGTCCAGCACTCTCTCGGATGCTCCGGCACCCGTGGGGGGGGGCGGGGGGGGCCGAGGGCCTTAACCCCCCTGGAACCCCAGGGGCCGTAAACGGAACTGATGCCGAGGCGTCCGCGCCGCGCTCCGCCTGCTTCCAGGAACGGACCTCCGTCAGGGACGCAGGGGCGCGGTTGGCGACGGCCCGCGCCGGGGGCGTTCCGGCCGCTCCCCGCTCGCGACGGCGCCTTCCCCTCCTTGCCGTTCCTCCTTTTTCCCAGGGGAATGCGCGTGAGCCGCCCCCATGCGGCGGGGCGGGGGGAGGCTCCCGCCGCCCCGCCCTTCGCTGGGCGGAAGGCTACGGGGAGCGGACGGCCAGTTAAGGAGGGAGCTGTCCGGCAGCCTGGAATTGGGTCCGGCAACCCCGCGGAAGGAGACTGTCGGGAATATCAGTCCGCGGTTGCTAGCCGTGAAGCAGGCGCGGGGCGGAACGGTTGCGGGCGGCTTGCCCCGGCGAGCGGGCCCGGGCGGCCGGCTCCGACGGGAGGCGTGCCCTGGCGTTTCGCGGCGGGCGGGCCGGTCTCCCCCCCGAACGGATGCTCCCCCCCCCGATCGGACTCTTCGGGCCCGGACCAGCGCGGAAGTTAAGGCGGGAGGGGCCGGCGCGGCCTTCACGCGCCAGCGAACGCGTCGCGGTCGGCGTCGGCCCCCGCGGTGAAGTTCAAGACCGTGCCCATCGGAAGGTAGGCCCCGGTGCCGGTCAGGACCGTGCGGTCGGAGCGGTCCATGCGCACGGGGCAGTTGTCGCCGGCGCCGGCCAGGCGGGCCATCTCGGACATGTGGCGGTACATGATGCCCTGGCTCTCGGCTACCAGGCTCGCGAGGTTGGTGCCGTCCAGGAGCCTGTCGGGAAGGAAGGCGCGGAACGTGCGCAGATCGGGGAGGCAGACTATGTCCACGCGGCGGCTCAGGGACACGCTGGAGGCGGCAGCCCCAGTGGCCGAGGCGACCTCGTAGCGCGGCGGGGCGAGGAAGACGGCGTCCAGGAACTTTTGGGCCCAGGGGGCGAGCACGCCCGCCGGGGCGCCCAGGAGCACGACCGGGGCCGACAGCTTGAGCTTCAGGTTTATGGCGGGGTTCCGGCGGCGGGTGACGGCCCCGCCCACCAGGCCCTTGCGGGACATGTCCTTCCTGCTTACCGGCATGCCGTCCAGCGTAATCGCCCGCTCGGCTATCATGCCGGCCATGGTTTCGCCGAAGCGCTCCATGACAGCCCTCGCGAACGTTTCGGGGTCCATTTTGACGACCATGCCCAAAAGGTACGCGGCCTTGAGCGACGCCTCCGGCACGCCCTCCTTGAAGAGGCCCAGGACCGAAAGCGCGTCCGTGGGCGTGAACGCGGAGACCAGGATGGCCGGGTGCGAGAGGAACTTGAGCCCCGGGAAGAGGTGCCCCCTGTAGAGGCACTGCTGCTGGTATTCGGCGAAGGTCAGGGGGTTTCTGGACTTGAGCAGCTCGGAAATCTCCGCCTCGTAGTGGTTCATGCCCGTGTCGGGCTGCAGGTTGGGGGTGAAGAAGCGGCACAGGGTCTCGGTGGAGACCTTGTGGACGCCGGGGGAAAGCAGGTCGACCGTCTCGGGGTGCGCCTCGGCCAGCCTGCACAGGGGCAGGACCCTCCTGGGGCCCAGGGTGAGCTCCTTGTCGTCGTCGAAGTCCACAAGGCTGTCGCCTCCCAGCCCCATAGTGGTGGTCTCCACCGCCCGCACCATGGTGGTCCAGGCGCCCACGGTCGCGCCGTTCACGTTGGTGCGGGGCCGGCCGTTCTCGAGGTAGGCCAGGTCCGCCGTGGTCCCGCCCACGTCCAGCACCCAGAGGTTCCGCTCGCCGGGGTCGAGGAAGCCCTTGGCCAGGAGCGCCGCCCCCGCGCAGCCCGCCGCCGGCCCGGAGACCACGGTCTCGATGGGCCGCTCCCGGGCCCAGAGCTCGCTCACCACCCCCGAGTCTCCCTTGACCACCATGAGGGGGACGTTCAGGCCGAGCTCCCGCAGCGACGCCTTGACCGCGTCCAGTAGCCTTCGGATGATGAGGACCAGCCCGGCGTTCAGGGCGGCCGTGGCCGCCCTCCTGGTCGCGCCCAGCTCGCCCGTGAGGTTCTGGCCCAGGGTGATGGGCCTGTCCTCGCCGGGGGCGTGCTCGCGGATAAGTTCGGCCACCCTCATCTCGTGGGCGGGGTTCTTGACCGAGAAGAAGGACGACACCGCCCAGGCGCGGGTGTCCGCGGCCATGAGCCCGATGCCCTCGGCCAGGGCCGCCTCGTCCAGGGGGGCGGCCTCCCTCCCGTAGAAGTCGTGGCCCCCGCGGATGAAAAGGGGGGTGCAGCTGGGGAGCTGCTGGACCAGATCCTGGACTATGTCCTGGCGCTCGTCGAAGCCCACCAGCACCAGCCCCACGCGGTGGCTCACGCCCTCGGCGATGGAGTTGGTCGCGAGGGTCGTCGAGAGGTTCACCGACTTGATCCTGGCGGACGTCTCCCGGCTTATGATTTCGAGCATTTTCCCCAAGGCGCCGCGGATGCCCACCGACAGGTCGTAGTGGGTCGTGAAGTCCTTGGCGGAGGCCACCACGGTCCGCGCTTCGGGATCGAAGAGGACGGCGTCGGTGTTGGTGCCGCCGGTGTCCAGGCCCAGCACCAGTGGCCCAACGTTCCGCCTGGGTTTGAAATTATACGTCGGCATATATGTAGTCTCCGGAATGATGCGGATCGGGGGCGAACAGGCCCCCCATCAGTCCCTCGAAGCCGTTGCCGGAGGCCGCGAGGCGGTCGCCGGCCCTTAACAGCGGGCGGGCGGCCTTGAGCCAGAGGTCGCGCAGGAGCGCGGCGTTCGCGGGCGACGGGGCGGGCGGCCGGAACGCGGGCGGGTCCCCGCCCTCACTGGAAAGGAAGGCGGAGCGGTCGGCGGCGCCGGACGGCTGCCCCGCGGCGCTGGGGCCGCAGCCTGAAGCCGCTTCCGGGCGGGAAGCTCTTTCGGCGCCGGAAGCCGTTCCAGCTCCGGAACCCTCTTCGGCATCGGAAGCCGTTCCCGCGCCGGAAGGCGCGCCGGGGGCCGGCGAGCCGCAGGCGACTGGCGTTCCCGGGCCTCCGGAGGCGGTTTCCAAAGCGTCCTCCAGCCCGGAGAGCCCCTCGGCCTCGTAGCCGAGCTCGCGGGCGTCCCCGTAGTCCAGGGGCCCCTTCAAAGCGTCCAGGAGGGACGAGTTCTTCCTCGCGGCTTCCCTGAGGAGCCAGTCCGCCTCCCAGGCGCTCGCCGCCCCCATGGTCCAGAGGGCGAGCGCCAGCTCGGGCGGCACGGACGGCGGACGCAACCCTCCAGCGCCTCCAGCGCCGCCGGAGGGGCCGGCCCAGGCGGAGGCCGGGCCGGGGGACGCCCCGCCGCCCTCGGTGGATCCGGAGGCTGGGCGGAGGATGAAGCGGCGGATTGCCGACTCCGAGTCCAGGGGATCGGTTAACCCGGGATGGGGCAGCGTGCCGGCCGGCGGCGTCCCGTCGGAGAGAGCCCGCCAGAGGGCCGCGAGGGACTTCAGGAAGTTCGGGGGGTCGGGGGCCAGGAGCGGTTCCGCGAGCGGGACGGGCGGGAGCGGCACGGCGGGGAGCCCGTCTTCGGGCCCGCCCCCGGCCCCGGAGCGGGCGAGATGCTTTTCCCAGGACGGGAAGGAAAGGTAGTAGGCCTTCTCGCCGCCGTCCCGCGGTCGGGGCGGGCCCCAGGGGGCCAGGAGCGGCCAGTATACGAGGCGGCCAGCGGGCTCGGGCATCTCTCGGTGGGCCTTTCGGGGAAGTTTCGGTCCAAGCGGGCCGCGGCGGAAGCGGGGGAAAGG
Organism: Deltaproteobacteria bacterium; assembly: GCA_031267005.1. Taxonomy (GTDB): domain Bacteria; phylum Desulfobacterota; class Desulfarculia; order Adiutricales; family Adiutricaceae; genus JAIRZX01. The sequence continues at coordinate 531 of JAIRZX010000402.1, read as the reverse complement.
CGGAGGCGCAAGCGGCGAAGCGGACGGCGGCCCCCGCGGCGGCGCGGCGCGTCGGGGCGCGAGGCGGGGAGACGGCGGCCGCGATTTACCGGAGCTGCCTCCTGCTGGCTTGCGGCGGGCAGGTCCGGATAGTCCGGCGGCCTGGCGCGGGCCCGGCGGGCCGGACTCGGCGGGCCGTACGCTGGCGAAACGGAAAAAAACGCAATGGATTGAGTTTTTTGAAACTCGGTTGGGATTGAGGCATCCGCAGTGGAGTTCGCCGGTCAGGCTTTCTGCCTGAGCCGCCACTTTAGCATATTTTCGGGCATTTGGCTTCCTTCGGCAACGGCCGGCGCCGCGGGCCGAACCTCGTTCGGCGCCGGGAACGGGCATGGGGCGATCCGGTACCGGTAAGGCCGGGCGGAGTTCGGGGCGGGAGCGGCTGAGCTTACCAATGGTCGGATGCAGAGCGCCTTTGACGCAGGCGCGGGCGCTGCGGGGAGGCGGGTGTTAACATGAGGACGGGCCCGCCTTCGGTCGGGCCGCGCGGAC
>JAIRZX010000388.1 GCA_031267005.1 Deltaproteobacteria bacterium | reverse complement strand
TACATCATGAACTACGACGCGCTGAAGCATCGGGAAAAGCCCCTCTCGAAGATGAGAGCGAACGGGCGCATAACCACAGGAGTGATAGACGACCTGTCCCACTACGGCAACACGCGCACGGCCCGCTGGAAGGCGGCCGACGGTCTCTTCAACCCCCGCTCCGGTCGCGCCCCCGAATACGTGTGGGCCTTGACCGGAACTCCGGGGGCCGACGTCATGGCCGTGTACGGCTTCGCGAATCTGGTAAACCCCAAGGCCATGCCCTGGAAGACTTACGACGGCTGGCAGGTCAGCTTGAGGTACAAGTGGGGCCGGGAGAACTGGCAGTGGCGCGACAGGGCCTCGGCCCCCGAGACCGTGCGCCAGGTGCTCCAGCCCAACATCCGCTACAACAAGGAAGACGTGTTGAAGGACCTGCCCCCGGTGACCAGGACCAGGCTCGAGGCAGAGCTCACCGACGAGCAGTCGGATATGTTCGCCACGCTCAAGCTGGAGATGACCGCGCTCACGGCCGGCGGGGAGAAGGTCAAGGCCGACCGCAAGGCGGCGCTCATAAGCAAGCTCTTCCAGGTCGCGGCGGGCGGGGTCATAACCGACTCGGGGCTGTCCGCCGTGGACGCGTCGCCCCGCAACGAAATGATACTCGGGCTCGTCCGGGACAACCCCCGGAAGACTGTGATTTTCTGCGCCTTCAGGGGCGTGGTCGATCTGCTCGCCGAATACCTGACGAAAAACGACGTGCCGACCGTGAAGGTCCACGGCGACGTCACGGGCAGGACGCGGGACAAGGCGTTCGAGTCGTTCCAGAACTCGGACAAGTACAAGGCCATGGTGGCGCATCCGGTTACCACGGCCTACGGGACCGAGCTGTCTGCGGCGGACCAGCTCATCATAAACGGCCCGCTCCTGAGCGGGTCCCACACTTACATGCAGGGCCTGGAGCGGCTGTCGTCGTCCAGGCAGAAATCGGACAGGGTGTCGATAGTGGAAGTCGTAGCCTCGAAAGAGGAGGCGATGTTCTTCAACACTCTGGACTACAGAGTAGGACAGGCCGACGCCGTATCTCGGCTGTTCGAGTACATAACCCAAGGAGGAGCCATACATGGACGATCTAAACGTTCTCTGCAACGCGCTTGACGCGGTCAAGTGCGAGCTGGACGGCCTGGCCGGGCTGGAGAAGGGGCTCAAGGAGCGGGAGCGGGAACTCAAGGACGCCATCCTGGAGCTCATGACGGAGCGGGAGCAGGACTCGATCCGGCTCGCGAACGGCAAGGGCACCATCTACAAGAGGATGGCCGACTTCGTTTCCTTCAGCGACGTGACCATAGGCATCCGCTTCATGCTCGACCGAATGAAGGAGGCGGAGCGGGAGGGCCGCCCGCTCATCGACCAGCTCATCACGACCAAGGCGGTCATGAAGTCCAACGTGGTCGCCTGGGCCGAGGAGGAGCTGAAGAAGGAGGGCCGGGAGATAACCCCCAACTCCCGCGCCTCCAAGCTCGCCGAGATCGGCATTTTCTACGGAACCAAATACGACGTGTCCCTCAAGAGGGGCTAAGGAGTCACTATGACCGACATCATCAACCCGAACGACGCCGACAAGGGCATGGCGCCTTTCGTCATGAACCCCAAGATTACGGCCAGGCTCACGCCGGAGCAGCAGGAGGCGTGCGACCGCACGGTCGGCAAGGTCCTGGACGAAAACCTCGGGGACTTCAAGATAAGCTTCCTCACGATCCGCAACAGCAAGTTCGCCGTGCGCTCGCAGGGCGGCGGGATAGTCCCGCTCCGCGACGACTCGGGGCGGCAGTACGACGAGCTGTTCTCGATCGTCTTGAACGTCACGCCGTACTACCACTGCACCTGGTACGTCGAGGACTGGGACCCGAGGCAGACGAGCTTCAAGAAGCCCGACGCGATCTGGCGCTACGGCGAGACCCCCGACCCCGCCCTCGTGCCCGCCTACGTGACCACCACGAAGAAGGTCAACAAGGAAAACGGGGTCAAGACCAACTACTACAGCATCAAGCAGAGGCTGATCCTCTGCCTGGTGAAGCTCTCGAAGAGCGGCGGCATCGAGCCGCCGGACTTGGGGAGGCTCTTCGTCCTGGACGTGCCCTCGACCGGGATCTTCCGCAAGCCGCAGGACAAGGGGCTCATGAACTTCGTGCAGTACAAGGACCTGCTCAAGGAGCACGGGTGCTTGCCCTGCAACGTCATCACGTCCATCAGCTTCGACCCCGCCTCCACGGTCCCGAGCCCCGTGTTCCAGATCATGCTGACCAAGGAGCGCCAGCCCTACTTCCTCGCGCCCGCCGAGCTCCAGAAGGCCGTCTACAAGGCGAGCTTCGAGGACGAGGACGTCTTGAAGAACCTGGACGTGGCGCCCAAGTCCCCCGTCCGGGAGGGGGAGAAGGAGGCGGCCCCCGAGGAGGGGGCCGCGCCCCCCAAAGAGGAGCCCGTCGCCGCGAAGGAGGCTTCGCCCCCGAAGGAGGAGGCGGCGTCGGAGGCCCCGAAGGAGGAGGCGGCATCGGCCCCGAAGGAGGAGGTCGCGCCCCCGGAGCAGAAGCTGGACGCCGCCGCCCAGGCCGAGGCGGCGCTCGCCGCCGTCAGGGCCAAGAAGGAGCGGACCGAGGCCCCCAAGGCCGCCGAGCCCGAGGCCCCCAAGGCCGAGCCCGAGTCGGAGCCTGAGGAGTCCGGGGGCTTGATGCTCTCCGGCGGGGCGGGGCCCGAGCTCACGGGCGAGGTGGTCAAGGAGCTCGACAACCTCATCAAGCAGTCCCCGGTGAAGCCGAGGTCCTCGAAGTGACAGACCCCGTGCAACTCGGGGTCAATTTCCGGAGGGCAGTCCGCAACGCCGGACTGCCCACCCGGATATTCGCTTCGCTCTTCAAGATGGACGGCAGAGCCTTCGCGGGCTGGAAGTTCCGGGGGGTTCCCCCGGAACTTTCCGCCGCCGTGGAGGAGGTGACCGAAGTTCTAAGGGACTTGGTGAAGGCGAAGATGCTCCCCATGGACCTTAACGAACTGGCATACCTGGGTCTCGAAGCCCTGAGCGAGAGGTTAGCCAAAGATGAAAGACGCGATTAGGTTTCTGACGACCGTACTGCCCGAACCCGGCCCGGACGTGCGGTACTTTTGCTGGTCCCCCGGAATGCAGGAGGCTTTCCGGAGCCCGGAGGCGCTGGCGGAGCGGGCGTTCAAGCTCTCGGACGAGGGCCGGGACGCCTACATGGCGCTGGCCGGATTCGACTTGTCCGGCTCCCGCCGACAGGAGCACGCCGTTTCGGTGCGCTCGCTGTGGCTGGACATCGACTGCGGGAAGGACTCGGGGCCCTCCTACCCCGACAAGCCCGCCGCGCTCGCGGGGCTCGCGGCGTTCGTAGCCAAGCTGGAACTCCCCAAGCCGCTGGTCGTGGACTCCGGCCACGGCCTCCACGTTTACTGGCCCTTCACGCGTGACGTAACCCCGACCGAATGGAGGGAACTCGCCGTAAATCTCAAGGGGGCGTGCCTCGCCCACGGGCTCAAGGCCGACCACCACCGGACGACGGACGTGGCGTCCGTCCTGCGGATGCCGGGGACCATGAACTACAAGCGGCGAACGCCCCAATCCGTAGAGGAGTGGATGCTCGACCCCGAGGTCTCCTATGACATGGCCGAGCTTCCCACGTGACGGGTCCGGCGCCTGTGAAGGCGCTCTCCTGGGGCGCCGGGTCGACGGATCCGGCGCCCTTGGAGCGCGCTTTGGAGGAGGTCGCGCCGCCGCCCGCGCCCGAGCCCCAGCGCCCGAACGCCGGGGGCTTCGAGCCCTTCGAGCACGCGAACACGGGGGACCGTCGCGACCGGAACCCCGCGTTGCTCGTCAGGAACTGCCCCCAGCTGCTGGCGGCGGGCTTGCCTTCCGCCACCCGCCATTCCTGGTGGCACATGCTCGGCGTCATGCGCTTCTGCCAGCAAGGCCGAGAAGCCGCGCATCTCATAAGCCAGGCGGACAAGGCGCGGTACAACGCCCGCGAGCTAGACCGCCAGTTCGACAGCATCAAGAGCGGGCCGCCCAGGTGCTCCACCTTTGAGGGCGCGAACCCCGAGCCCTGCTCCCGGTGCCGCTTCCGGGACCAGGTGTCCTCCCCGGTCCAGTTGAACTTCTCCGCCCCGCCGCCCGAAGCGTCCGAGGCGCCCGAGGCGCCCGAGCTTGAGCCGGGCGTTCCGGACAAGCCCGACGAAACGCTCGTCCCCTACAAAGACGAAGAGTTCGAGGTCGAACCCGGACGGGGAGTGTTTCAGTTAATACCCTCGAAGATTGAAGGCGAGCCGCCCAGGCGCGTGCTCATAAACAGGCACGAATTCTACCTGCGCGACATCCACGTGGAAACGGAAGAGGTGAAGGCCCAGGTGTTCATGGTCTTCCTCGTGAAGTCGCCTTCGACGCCGTTCCGCGTGGTCCGGTTTTCAATGACGGAGAATTACGCGGGGCAGGGCATGACCGTATGGCTGGGCAACAACAGGCTCCTGCCCGTGTCGCCCGACTACAACAAACAAATGAGGCGCTTTATGGGAAGCTACATCGCGAGCCTCCAGGAGAGGGACGCGACCGAACGCAAGACGCATTTCGGATGGGGATACTACACAGAGACTTCCACGGGCAAGCACAAGGAGGGCTTCGTCATCGGAAACGTCATGTACACGCCCGACGGGCGCAAGAACGTGGCGCTGGACGAGCGGTGCGAGCGCATAGCCCGGCGGGAGTACATATCCGTCGGATCGCTGGACGCGTGGAGCGTCGTGCCCAAGCTCTACAGGGTCCTGGACCAGAAGGAGGGCCAGCTCTTCATGTGCGCCTCCTTCGCCGCGCCCTTCATGAGGCTGGGAACTGGCACCGCCGCGAACCTCATCATGCACCTGTGGGACGCGCGGGGGGGCAAGGGCAAGACGTCCCTGCTCCAGGCCGTGAACTCCGTATGGGGGCATCCGGTCGCGCTCACGAGTTCAAAAAGCGACACCTTGTCCGCCCGCTACCAGGTGCTCACGCTCCGGCACAACCTCCCCTACTGCATGGACGAGCTTACCACCATGAAGGACCACGAGCTGTCGAACCTGCTCTACGACGTGGCCAACGGCATGGAGAAGCGGAAGTCCAAGTCGAGCGGGGCGGACTTGGTGAGCACGGGGGAGTGGTCCACGATAACCATGCTCACCTCGAACCGTTCTGTCTACGAAATATTGAGGGGGATTTCGATGCAGACCACAGCCGAGTCCATGCGGGTCATCGAGATACCCTGCCGCTTCCAAAACTACGCCGGGACCGAAGCGGGCCCGCGCATCGAATCGGTCATGCGCCTGTTGCACGAAAACTACGGGCTGGCCGGGCCCGCCTTCATGGAGGGGCTGATAACGCGGCGGCCCGAGGCCTTCGAGCGGGTGGCCGAGCAAGCGCTCGAATGGGACAACCGCGTGAGGTGCCTCTCGGAGGAGCGTTTCTGGACCTACGGCTTCGGCATAGTGCTGGCGGTGGGACGGCTCGCTTGCGAAGAGGGTTACTTGGACTACGACATAGACGCGCTGGGCGGGTGGATAGAAGACGAACTTCTTCCGGCCATGAGGGCGGGCATAGGGTCCTCCACGGCGGACGGCTCGTCCATCATGACTATGTTCTTAAACGAAAATCTGGATTCGACTTTGGTGGTGGTCGCGGCCGACCGCCCGAAGCGCCCCGACAGGCAGAACACCGTCGTAACCGTACCCGAAGAGGGCGACGGGTGGCTGGTGCGGGAACCCCGCCGCTCCCTCCACATCCGCCTCGAGCTGGACACGCGAACCTTCTACGTGGGGGCGCGGCATTTGGAGGCCTGGTGCCGGGAAAAGCGGCTGTCGGTCGAAGCCGTGCTGGAAGGGCTCATGGAGACCGGAAAGTACAAAAAGGGCGAACGTTTTACCTGGATGCTCGGGCGCGGGGTCGGGCGCCTGAGCACCGGGGGCGTCATCTGCTACAAGTTTCGGAACCTGGAGGCGGAGCATGACTACGCTAAGAACGATCCGAAGTAAGCTCGACTACGACTGCGCCATGCGCATAGGCCACTTCGGACACATGTACATCCCGGTGTCCATGGGGTCCATGCGCTCGGTGACCCGGCTCGAGAAGGACGGGGTGCGGGTGACGCTGGTCCCGGCCAAGTGGAACTACGTGGCCAGGCTGTTCGTAATGCCCAAGGAATACTGGAAGCTGGTCTTCAGGGACTCCGGCCCCACGATGGCCTTCTTCCGCAAGGACGGGGACAAGCTCACGAGCCTGGTCCCCTTCGCAAAGGAGGGTTAGAAATGTCTGAGACAGTTGCGCCGAAGGCCGTCCTGGAGGCTCTGGGCGAGGACGTCAAGATCTGGAAGCAAGCCGCGTCGCTCGTGACCCGGCTGAGCTGGGAGAAGGTGGACGTAAAGAACCCGGACCAGCTTAAGTCTTTGTTCGAGGTTCTCTACGTCTTCTTCGACGGGGCCGCGACCCTGCTCCCCCGGTGCCTGGGGTTCCAGTATTATTTCCGCAAGGAGATAGCCGAGGACCTGAACCTCAAGACCATGGGCAACGTGATCGACAGTCTGACGCATGAGGTTCTGGCCGGCCTGGGCGCGACCGACGGCGTCGCCAGGAACTTCTTCATAAAGGTGGGCGAGAAGATCAGCGGCCTGGACTCCAACTTCAAGTCCGACACCGTGAACTGAAAGGGGGAATTATGGAAGACGAACTGGTCGATTTGGTCCGCAACTGGGCGGACATAGACGATCACTTGGACGACGCAACCCGTCTGCGCAAGGAGTTTGCGCATCTTGCGGAGACCCTGGCGGAGCACGACGCGTACAAGGGCGGCAACATCCAGGAAGTGATGGAGAAAACTCAGCGCTTCTTAGACTATGTTCGTGATTCGATTCTGATGCGGAAACAGCGCTACGAGTCGAGGATGAGAGAGCACGTGTCGTGCGAGGACGCGGGGGAGAAGTAGTGAACTATTCCGACGGCAGAAATTTAGAAATCGCGGCTGATCGTCTCGAGCGACTCGCTAACGAGTTTCGTGATCTCGTATACAAAACAACTCATAGCCCGTTTGTAACTTCGTTGGATGGAGCCTATATCGCCGCCAAAGATTTACAGACCATGTCAAAACTGGCACAGGAATGGTTGCTAGACAAACTTGGCGAGAAGGAGGACTAGAAATGAAGAAGTATCGCACGAAGCCCGCAGTCGTGGCAGCCGTGGTGCTCGACCTGAACAACAAGGCGATAGTCAGCGACTGGCTGGGCGCTACCTACTATGACCTCAATCCCCTGGGGCTCGTCGTCAAGACGCCCGCCAGGCTCATGATGGTGGCCCTGTCGGGCGAGTGGATCATCAAGGGAGCCGAGGGAGAATTCTATTACTGCAAGGACGACATCTTCTGGGCTACCTACGAGGAGGTGGAGGACTGCGTGGCTATGTACCGCACGAAGCCCGCAGTCGTGGAAGCCGTGAGGCTGACCAAGGACGACGAACTCGAAATCAGAGACTGGCTGGGCGCTGCCTACTTAGACGGCACGGACCTGGGACTCTACGTCACGACGCCTACCAGGACCTTGATGACGGCATACGGGGAATGGATCATCAAGGGGGCCGACGGCGAGTTCTACTACTGCGAGGACGCCATGTTCCAAGCGACCTACGAGGAGGAGGACTAGATGAGAGCAGATCTTCTGGACGCGGTATTCTCCGAGGGGAGATCGGTTGACGACATTGGAAAGCTGATGGCCAGCTCCAACTCGAAAGATTCCGATCCCGTATTGTTTACCCGGCTGTCGGAAGACGTCTTCGACGGCATCCTTTTTGAGGAAAGGAGTTCCTTCTACTACGACCGCATAGCCAGGACGGCGTGTAACAAGCTTTGGCCGTCCAGAGATCCCGAGCTGTCAGTCGCCGTAATCTCCGCCGGGCTCTGCGACGCCTTCGTAGCGCAGGAAGCGAGCATCACTTTGAAGTTCCTGGGGTTTAGCAATAAGGTGTACTCAGACTGCGGAGTTGATGATTTCTCTAAGTTCAACCTCGTGCCCAGGATTCTCGACAACTACAAGGTCGTCATAGTAGTGGCCGGGCTGGACGCCGCGCTGGCTACGCTCGTCGGAAGCGTCTCCGAAAAGCCCGTCATCTGCGTCCCGACTTCCGTAGGCTACGGAGTGTCCCGCCACGGGGAGTCGGCGCTGGCTTCGATGCTCCTGAGCTGCGCTCCGGGCTTGGCAGTGGTCAACATCGACAACGGATACGGGGCGGCGTGCATGGCCGCCCGGATATTGAACCTGCTTGACGGCAGGAAGGAGGACTAATGGAAGACGAACTGACCGAGCTGAAGGCCATCGACAGTATTTTGGAAAGAGAGTCGCGCAGACGTGCGGGGCCTGACTACCTTGGGGACGGGTTCTACATCGCGGGCCTCCTGGAAGCGTGCGAGCGTCGCTACGAGTGGTTCATATACAACATGCCCGCGAAGTACGTGAAAGAATATAACCACGAGGTTCTCAAACACGTCAGGCTTGCTAAGACAGACCTGATCCGCAGGTTGGAGCTTGTCGAAATTTATTTAAGGGAAGCGAGACGCAGGTACACGATAAACGATCACCTGGGGAACGGGCTCTCCAACGTGGACATCGTAAACGCTTGCGAGCACCTCCTCACGGAGTTACTGGACAGCCCATTCTGGAAAGATCATCACTACGAGGTCCTCGAGCACGTCCAGATCGCAAAGAAAGTCCTGGACAGGCGGAAATTGACGAGCACCTGAACGAAGCAAAGGAATACTGAATGACCGAAAACAACAAACTGATTGAGGAGATAATCAATGAAAGGCTGCATGGCTGGGTAGTCAAACTGGTAGCCGTAGATGCCCGCCTTGATAAGCTTGAGGGCTACGCCGGGACTTACCAGCAGGAAACCATTCAGAAAATGGCGTGCTGGATGCAGGAGACCATACGCTCCTACAAAGAGGAGAACCTGAAAACACACGTCGAAAGGTACCAGGATCTGGATGCCCTAGAGGACCTGTCATTCCTGACGCAAATGCTCACGAGCCAATACAGCCTGTGTTACCAAACGCTTGTCCTTCTCGACAAGCGCATGGAGCGCACCGCCAGGCAAGCGCGAAAGGAGATCTGGCGCGAGCGCAAGGACGACCTTATAAAGGAATGTCTGCAGGCTATGAATTGGGTGCCCAAGCTGTACAGGGAGGGCTAGGCGGGCTCCGACACCGTGAACTGAAGCGCGTTGACCGCGACGTGCTTCCCGTTGCAGTTGGCGGCGGCCACGGTGAAGGAGCACTTGCCCGCCTCCGGCGGGGTCCCGGAAAGCTTGAGCGTCCGCTCGTCGCGCTTGGAGGACATCCAGTGCGGAAGCTCGTGGACTATGGTTATGGGGCCGTCGCCCGCGAACAGGACGGCCCCGTGCCACTTGGTCCCGACCGTCGCCTCCGGGAGCGAGCATCCGGCGTAGGCCACCGGGGCGCAGGGGCAGGGCTCGGAGCAACAGTCGTAGGTGCAGATGAGCTTCTCGACCACGGACACCGTGACCTTGAAGCTCACCTCCGAGCCCTGCGGGAACCTGTGCGCGGAGGTCCCGCCCACGCCGCGCTCGAGAACGACGAGCTTCCCGCAGACGATGCCGACTTCGATCTCCTCCTCGTGGCGGTTGTCGCGGAGGGCGAGGTACATGGTCTCCCCCTCCTGGCGCAGGAGCCCCAGGAGTCGGGCCTCGCCTCGGGAGGACACGGGCAACACGAGTTCGTCGTCTTCCATGTGGCGCGCGAGGTGGGAGAAGAAGGGTTTGAAAATCATGAGCTATCCTTCGAGGCGGGCGGTCTTGACGGAGGCCTTCAAGACCCGCCAGTCGATAGGTCCCAGATCGAGATCCAGGACGGTTATGGTGTGGCTCCCCATGTTCACGTAGCCCAGGTAGCGCCCGGTGCCCCGCTTCCACAGCTGGCTGTCGAGGCGGAAGACCGCTTCCCCCTCGGCGGTCAGCTCGAAGCAGGGGTAGACCAGGGCCGGGACTTCGCGGGACGGGGGCGGGTCGTTTTCGGGCGGGTTGCCCGGCCAGAAGCCGTGGCGGATGATGTCGGTGAAGGGCTCGCCCTCTTTCTGGGCCGGGGGGCGGATGACCAGCCTCAAGTCCCGGACGTCGGGGAGCCCGGCCAAGCCCTTGGGGCGGCCGAGCTGGAGCCGCAGTTCCGGCTGGTTGCGCTGGAGCTTGATAATCACTTGTCTTTCTCCGGTTTTCTCGCGCCCTTGCCCACGCCGTCGCGCAGAAGGTCCAGCGCCCAGAGCTTCTCCCCCGTGCGCTCGATGAGTTTGGCCTGGGCGTCCGCGAATTTCTGGAACTTGCGCTGGACGGAGCCTTCGACTTCGATGTCCCCGTACTTGTATTTTGAGGCCAGCTGGGAGAAGTCGCGACTGATGCCGTCCTTCTCCTTATCGAACTCGGCTACGAACAGGTAGCCTTTTATCTCGTCCGCGCTGTAGCCAGCCTCCTTCATGTTGTCCCTGATGAGGTCTATCTTCTCGTCATGGGTGGAACTCTCGCCCGTGCGCGAGATGCGGGTGCCCGTGCGGAGAAAGTCCTGCTCGAAGCGCTCCTTGACCAGGTAGATGTAGTTTAGGGCCGAGTCGGTCTCAGGCTTGTAGAAGGCGTTCAGCCCGAAGGCCGAGAAGATCCGGTTGGTCGCGCCCGAGCCGTACTCGTTCGGCAACAGCTTGTCCTCGTCGTAGCTGGACGTGAAGGCCGCGAGCGGGCCCCAGAGGTAGCTCGTGAGCAGGTAGCGCCACTGCTCCGGGGTGAAGTCGAGATTAGTCGTCTCGAAGGCGGTGCGGGCGAACTCGTGCCAGCCGGGGGCGGTGGCGAGCTTGCCCTTGTCGTACTCCCGGATGCCTACGGTTGCGGCGCCCCGCTTGATGGGCCCGCCGAAGTAGTTCTTGTTGACGGCCAGATCGATTACAGGCCTGAAAATCTGGGGGACGAAGGTCTGGGCGCCGAAGGCGAAGGGGTTGTCGGATACGGCGTAGCCCGGATAGACGTCCGGGGCCACCTGCTTCATGAACGCGACGGCGGAATGGGAGAGCGCCTGGCGCGGGGTAAGTAACCCCAGGCCCATGCGGTGGATGGCCGCGCCCATGCCGAAGGCGGCCTGGGGTCCGCCGAAGCCGATGGGGGCTTTGAAGATCCCCCCTCCGGGCAGGGTTATCGCCATGCTCCGGCTGACAGTTTCAAAGGGGAGCGCGTCGTAGCTGTTGATCCCGGTCTCGTCGTCTATGTCGCCCAGGGAACGCAAGAGACCCTGGGCCAGGATGCCCATCGTGACCAGGACGGCGAAGGTGACGGCCCCGCGCCACTTGGCGGCGTCGTCGCCCTTGCCGAAGGGGCTTATGGACCTGAGGAAGTTGGCCCCGCCCTGGACGATGGGGCGGTAGAACACGAAGAAGGCCGAGCCCATGGAGTCCATCTCGCCCGTCTTGTAGTAGTTCATCATGTCCAGGGTGTCTGCGGCGGAGTCCTTGAAGGTCATCCCCGAGAGACGCATGGCGGCGAACTGGAGGGCCGGGGCGAAGCCGTTGAAGCCGTCGTTCCAGCCGTCGAACACCTTGTTGACGGCCTTGACCGGGGTGCTCCCGGCGAACTTGTTCCAGGCGATCTTCAAGCGCTTGCGCTCCAGGAGCTGGGCCTTCACGTTCGCGGACGTGGTCTCTATCCCCAAACTCTTGATGAGCGAAAGCTGGTTGAAGTTGGCCCCGGAGCGTCGGAACTCGGCGACTAGCTTGCCGAAGGGGGTGTCCGACTCTTCGCCTTTGACGAAGGCCTTGAAATAGGCGGAGTAAAACTCGGGGTTCACGGCCAAGGAGGCCATCCGCCGCGCGACTTCCACTCCGCTCACGGACGATCCGTCGGCCCTGACGAAGCGGTCCCTCGAATACTGGTTGAAGAAGCGCTCGATTAGGTCCTTCACCATGGCGCCGGGGGAGAAGCTGGCGTTGTACCTGGTCAGGAAGGAGCTGTGGAGGCGGTTGGCCTCGGTCAACATCCGCAACCCCAAGTTGGCGACGGCGGTGTTGGCGATGGCCTTGTTCATGATCTCGGTTTCAGCCTGGTCGCGGAAGTTGAAGTAATACTTGTAGGAGTTGGCCCGGCCCGAGTCGCCCTCGCGGACGCGGACTACCCAGCCCGGCGCCGAGAGGGCGTAGGCGTCGTCCGCGCCCTTGCCTATGACTCCCGTCTCGTCGTTGTTCATGCGGACGCGCTTCAACCCGAAGCGGCCCGGCTGGCCCGACGACTTTAAGAACTCGTAGTGGCGGTGGAGTTCGCGGTCGAAGTCCCGGCGCC
>JAIRZX010000299.1 GCA_031267005.1 Deltaproteobacteria bacterium | reverse complement strand
CACACCTTGCCCCGCATCGGCCCTGCCCGCCGCCTCGCCCCGGCCCGGCCGGACCCGCCTCGCCCCTGCCCGGCCGGACCCGCCTCGCCCCTGCCCGCCGCCGTCCGCCCCGGCCCGGCCGGACCCGCCTCTCCCCTGCACGCCGCCGTCCGCCCCGGCCAGGCCCGGCGCGGCACCGGCCGCGCGGGCCGGCGCTCCCGTCCGTCCCCCAGGCGCGGACAGGTCTTTACATACCGGCTCCAAGGGCTATAATAGGAGGGATCATGAAAGCCTCCGGGACTATTTAGGAGACCTCCATCTCTAAAAACCGCAAAAAATCCAGGCCCGCGCCCACCCGCAAGATGGCCGCCGTCTTCTCCGGGGCCCCCGTCTCGACCTCCGGGGCGGTGGCCGCCTCCAAGGCGTCCGAAGAGGCGTCCGAGGCCATAGGCTGGCAGGGGCTCCTGTGGGAGTACGGCAAGGCCATACTCTTCGCCGTGGCCCTGGCGCTCGTCATCAGATCCTTCGTGGTCCAGGCCTTCCACATCCCGTCTGGGTCCATGATCCCTACCTTCCTGGAAGGCGACAGGGTGCTGGTCTCGAAGTTCTCCTACGGCGTCAGGAGCCCCTTCTCCAACAGGGTCTTAATCGACACCGGCTCCCCCGCCAGGGGCGACGTGGTCATCTTCAAGTTCCCCGGCGACCCAAAGGTCGATTTCGTGAAGAGGGTGATGGGCCTCCCAGGCGAAGAGGTCGAACTCCGGGACGGGATCCTTTTCGTGAACGGTACGCAGACCCCCGACCCCTGGGGCCGCTACACCGGCCGATCCGGGCTCCCTTCCAGGAACTACGGCCCCGCCAGGGTCCCCGCCGACCAGTATTTCATGATGGGCGACAACCGCGATTTCTCCAACGACTCCCGCGCCTGGGGCTGCGTGGACCGCTCGCTCCTCCGCGGCAAGGCCTGGCGGCTTTACTGGTCCTGGAACTCCGATCCGGAAGTCCCCTTCTGGAAGCGGCTCCGCGGCGGCAGGCTTTTAACTCTCATCCAGTAGGGCGAGCGGGTTGCGGGCAACGCTTCCCGTCGCCCGGCTCCCGTCGCGGCGGCCCGCCCGAGCCCAATCGGTCCCCGCCCTACAGAACCGCCCCGCCCGGGGCCGGAGGCGCTTACGCCGTGACTGACAGCCGCCAGAACCTCGGCTCCCCCCTGCACGGGGGAAGGGCCTTCCGCCGTTCCGGGCGCGGTTCGGTCTCCCTTTCCCGGCGCCTCCCCTTTTCTTTCCTGTCCCCTGCCCCCCCGAGGGGTTTTTTTTTGCCCGCGCCGGGAGTCGGGCGCGCCGTCACGTCCGGTTCCTTCCAGCCCGTTTCCGTCCCGTCCGGTCCAATCCGGTCCGGTCCCCGTAACGCCCGCCTGGCCCTCTCCTGCGGGCCGCCCCCCCTTCCCGGCGCGCTTCCGCCCCGGAACGGGCCCGGGCTCCCCGCCTTTACCCCCAGCCGCCCTGGCGGGGCCTTAAGGCCCCGGGGGCCCTCCGCGGCCCCTCTTTTGGAACTGACCCAATGAAAGGCCCCATGCAGGGCTGGCCCAAGGATCTGATAGACCTGGACCAGCTTTCGGAACAGCAGATAACCCAGGTCCTGGACGCCGCGCTGGCCTTCAAGGAGGTCTCGGAGCGGGAGATCAAGAAGGTCCCCGTCCTGCGCGGCAAGCTCGTGGTGCTCTTCTTCCACGAGAACTCCACCCGGACGCGTTTGAGTTTCGAGACCGCGGCCAAGCGGCTCTCCGCCGACACCCTGGCGCTCTCTTCTTCGGGGAGCAGCATGAGCAAGGGGGAGACCCTCCTGGACACCGCCCGGAACATCCTGGCCATGCGGCCCGACGCCCTGGTCATCCGCCACGGGGCGGCGGGGGCGCCGTCGTTCCTGGGCGAGAGGCTCCCAATACCGGTGCTGAACGCGGGGGACGGCCCCCACGCCCACCCGACGCAGGGGCTTCTGGATCTCATGACCCTCCGCGAGGCCAAGGGCCGGATAAGGGGCCTCAAGGTAGCGGTCGTAGGGGACATCGCCCACAGCCGGGTCGCCAGGAGCAACATGGTGGGCCTGGTCAGGATGGGCGCCGAGGTGAGGGTTGCCGGCCCGCCCTCCATGCTGTGCCCGGGCATCGCGGAAGAGTACGGGGTCAAGGTGTTCAACCGCGTGGAGCCTGCCTTGGACGGCGCGGACGCGGTCATCATGCTCCGGATCCAGCTGGAGCGCCAGAGCGGGAGCCTGTTTCCCGGCGCCCGGGAGTACGCCCGGGTCTACGGGCTGGACGCCGCCAAGGCCGCCCTGATGGCCCCGGACTCCGTAATCCTCCATCCGGGGCCCGTAAACCAGGGGGTCGAGATGACGCCCGAAATCTACGGCGCCCCCAACAGCCTCATCCTGGAGCAGGTGACCAACGGCGTGGCCGTGCGCATGGCCCTCCTGTGCCTCATGGTGGATCCCCCGGAGTCCGGGATCCCCCCCCGCTCGTAGAAAGGAGGCCGCCGCGCCCATGCCAAATCCACCCAAAGCGCCGCTTCTCGTGAAGGGCGCGGCCCTGTACGGGCTCGCCCCCGAGTTCGAGAGGGGCGCGGACGTCCTTATCGCTGAGGGCAAAGTCGCCGCGGTAGGCCCCCCGGGCGCCGTTTCCGTCCCGGACGGCGCCGAGACCGTTCCCGCGTCTGGCCTCATGGCCTTCCCCGGCTTCGTCGACATGCACGTCCACCTCAGGACCCCCGGCCAGGAGCACAAGGAGGACCTGGACTCCGGGCTCCGCGCCGCCGCGGCCGGGGGCTTCGCGACGGTCCTGGCCATGCCCAACACCTCGCCCCCCGTGGACAACGCGGCCCAGGTGGCCGATCTCCTGGGCCGCGCGGCCAAGGTGGAGGGCGGGGCTCGCCTCCTCCAGAGCGCGTGCCTCACCCTGGGCCGCAAGGGCGAGAGCCTCTGCGAGTATTTCGAGATCAAGGAGGCCGGGGCGGCAGCCGTGACCGACGACGGCTCCTGGGTGGCCGACGGCGCGGTCATGCGCAGGGCCGTGGACTACGCGGCCGTGTGCGGGCTCCTGCCGCTCACCCACCCCGAGGATCCGACGCTCTCCAGGGGAGGGCTCGTCCACGAAGGCCGGATCTCCACCAGGCTGGGCCTCCGCGGCATACCGCCCCAGGCCGAGGAGTCCGCCATCTACCGGGACTGCGCCCTGTCCCTCCTGACCGGGAACCCCGTGCACGTCTGCCACGTCTCTACCGCCGAAGGGGCCGATCTGGTCAGGAGGTTCAAAGCCATAGGCGCCAAGGTCAGCTGCGAGACCGCCCCGCACTACCTGTTCCTCACCTGCGAGCGGGTGCTGGGCTACGACTCGCTGGCTAAGATGAACCCTCCCCTCCGCACCGAAAAGGACCGCCAGGCCCTGAGGGAAGCCGTCGCGGACGGCACGGTAGACGCAGTCGCCACCGACCACGCCCCCCACTCGGCGCTGGAAAAGGAGGTGGAGTTCCAGGACGCGGCCTTCGGCATAACAGGCCTCGAGACCGCCGTGCCCCTGGCGCTCCGGCTCGTCCGCGAGACAGGGCTCCCCGCGTCGTGCCTGGCGCGGCTCATGGCTTTGAACCCCGCGCGGCTCCTGGGCCTCCCCGAGCCGCTGGCCGTCGGGAGCCCGGGGGACCTGACCTTGGTCGATCCGGATATCGAATGGGTTTACCGCGCGGCCGAAGGCGTCTCCAAGGGCCGCAACACCCCCTTCGACGGCTGGGAATTCACCGGCAGGGCCGTCATGACCGTTACGGACGGGGAGATCCGCTACCGCCTCGGGCGTCCTTAGCCCGGAGCCGGCGCGGCCTTCCCGAGCCGTCCGGGGGGAGCGGCGGGCGGGGCGGCCCGGGGGGACCGAGCCGGGCGCGGATTGGCGCGGCGGCCCGGCTCGGGGAGGGCCGTCCGGAAGCCCGGAATCGGGACCTCCCCCCGCGAGCGCGCACGGGAAAATTGTAACCTGACGGATTGCCGTGAAACTCGGGCCGTCCGCCCGCGGAGTCAGCGCGTCCGGCGAGGCCGGCGCCCAGCGCGCCCGCAAGGGCCGCTTTCGCGCGGCAGGGGCCCGTCAAGGCGGCGTCCGGACGGTCCGGACGGTCCGGCATTCCGAAGCCGGGCCGCAGCAAACCCCCGAAGCCGGAAGCCCCCGCGCGGCCCTCCCGCCGAAAACCCCCGCCTCGCCGCGAAAGCCCGAACCGGCACGCCCGCAAGCAAACAGGCCCGCAAGCCGACAGGCCAGAAGGCCCGGCGTCCCGAAATCTTCGGAAAAAGCCGCCTGACCCGTCGTAAAAAGCCGCCTGACCCGAAAGCTTCGGGGAAAAAACCCGCAAAAAATGAAGGCGGCGGCCGGCTTTAGAAGCCGACCGCCGCTGGTGGCAGGGGACGGGGTGTACCCCGTCCGGTATTAGGTGGAGAAAATTGCGGTATTTACGGGCAGGGTACCGGGACCTGCGGGGTCCCGGTACTGATGTTGGCTCCTTTGGGCTACCCTCTCGGACTCGCCGGAGGGGCCCGAAACCTTTGCGGACTGGCGGGCCGCAACCCGGAAAGCGCTGTGTCCGAGGAGCCGCCCGGAAACGGTTCCGACCGCTCGGGCCCTGGAACTCCCCGGCGGCCTCGGCCGCCTGTCGGGACGCCTCCCGACTGATTCAAATATAGTCATCCCCGGGGAGGGTGTCAACCTCGCGGGATAAAAAAAATCAAAAAAACTTTCCCGCCTAAAA
>JAIRZX010000254.1 GCA_031267005.1 Deltaproteobacteria bacterium | reverse complement strand
ATGGGAAGGCTTGACGAAGACCTGAGGGCGCCCCGGCTGGGGCGTGAGAGGCCCGGCGGCACCCCGGCTGGGGCGTGAGAGGCCAGGCGGCACCCCGGCTCGGGCGTGAGAGGCCCCGGCGGCGCCCCGTCTCGGGCGCGAGAGGCCCCGGCGGCGTCCCGGCTGGGGCGCGAGAGGGCCCGGCGGCGCCCCGGCCGAGGCGAGCGAGGGCTTGAAGCGGGCCTCTCAGCCTTGCCCCGTAACGGCGCCGTGCGGGATCCCCGCCGGCCGCTTCCGGCGGCACCGCCGCGGTCCCCGCCCGGGCGCTTTGGCGCGGGCCAAGCGAATTGGGCTTGACCGTCTGGCTTCGCTAACTACAATACTGTTTGCGCCGCTTTGCGGGGGGGCGCCTTAAAAGAGCGGACGCCAACGCCCAGCGCCGGACGGTACGCCCGGCCCGGGTCGCCCGCCGCGCCGCGCCGGCGGCGGCCCCCGCGCCGGGAAACGCCCCGGACGGGCGCGGAAAGAGTCACCTTCCATGAGTTTCAAGGCCAAACCCGACGGATCCTTTATTTACGAACCGGATTTCCCCTCCGGAATGGCGGCCCCGCCGGGATCGCGGGCGCCCGACCTCTGCCACATGCGCGGGTGCGTCTTCTCGCTTGCCAAGGACGACCGGGAGGGGCTCCAGGGCGTCCTTGACGATCCGGGGCAGCTGAACTCCATGGAGTCGGACGCCTCGATAATCTGGCACGACGAGGCCGAGGACGCGGTCAAGTGCATCCGGGACGCGGCGGGGGCCACCCCGGTCTATTACGCGAAGACCCGCAAGGGCTGGGCGCTGTCGTTTAGCTTAGGCACGCTCTTCCCCCTTTTGGACAAGCCCCCCAAACCCAGGGAGGACACCCTCTACGACTTTCTGGCTACCCACTACCGCTACCTGTTCCGGGACCCCAGGAGGACTTTCCACGAGGGGGTAATGCAGGTGCCGGCCGGGCACGTGCTGACGCTCAAAGGGGAAAAGGCCAAACTCGAGCCCTGGCTGGACCTGAGCTTCGATCCCGTGCCGGGCACCGCAGAAGTCCAGGAGGCGGCCGACCGCTACCTCTCGATGCTCCGGGAGAACGTCTCCCTGAGGCTCTCCGCCTTGGCCTCCTCGGGCTTCGCCTTCACGGTGTCGTCGGGGCTGGACAGCTCGACCGTGGCCGCCCTGGCCTCCGAAATCATGGACGCGCCGGTGGAGTGCTGGTACATGGGATACAGCTCGGCCAAGGGCTCCCCCTACGACGAAACCCGCGGCGTCCAGGCTTTGACCGGCGCCAAGGGCTGGACGCTCCACCCCCTGGATCTGGACAGCCCGGACCTCGTCCGCGAGGCCTCGGAAATGATGGACAGGACCCTGGCCCCCCTCGCCACCGTAACCTGGCTCGCGGGGGGGGTGCTGGCGAGGCACGCCGCGGAGCACGGCTGCGCTTACCTCTTCTCGGGGCTGGGGGGCGACGAGTCGCTGGCCGGGGAGTTCGACCACTTCATGTACTTCTTCGCGGATCTGTTCCGCGACGGCGAGGAGACCCTGCTCGCCCGGGAGACCGAATTCTGGGCCAAACTCCACGACCACCCCGTCTTCCGGAAGACCCCGGAAACCAGGGACGCGTACCTGAAACGCCTGATCGACTTCAAGACCGGCGGGATCAGGGTGGATCTCTCCCGCTACACCCAGAACCGCGCCTGGTTCGACGAGGGCTGGGTGAGGTCCATGGAGACCATGATCCCTCCCCCCCAGATGCCCTGCCCCGACCCGTACTTCCTCTCCAACCGCCTCTACCAGGAGATGACCTACGAAACGTCCCCCCCCACGCTGTGGAGCGAGCATTTGGCCAGCTCCGCCTACTGGGTGAAGGGGGTCTTCCCCATGGCCTCCCCGAGGCTCTTCCGCTTCGCCTTGAGCCTCCCGGGCACCTTCAAGTACCAAAACGGCCTCACCAAGATGCTCCTCCGGCGCTCGGTCAAAGGCCTGCTCCCGGAGTACACGCGCTTGAACCCCGTGAAGACCGGCTTCAACGCCCCGCTGGACCACTGGCTCAGGGACCCGGCCACCGCCAAGGAGGTCAGGGACGTCATATTGTCCTCCCCCCTCCCCGCCACCGGCTGGCTCGTCCCCGGGGCCGCGGAGAAGATCATAGCGGAGCACCTCTCCGGCGCCAGGAACCACATGATGCTCCTGTGGCCCCTCCTGAGCACGGCTCTGTTCCTGGAAAAAAACAAAGGCTGAACGGCCCCTTGCGGAAGGCTGAACGGCCCCTTGCGGAAGGGGGAAGGGAAGCCGGGAACATTCGCCGCGCAGGCCGAGCGTCAATGGCTCCATGGCCAAGCGGATCCTGCCAGAACGGGCGGCGACGAAGCCGACGGGCCCCCCCCCCCGCCGATTCCGATTAAAGGCTTGAAGGCGCGCCCGCTGCAGACCGCAACAAGGCGGTCGGCCCTGCCCCTGCCCTGGCGTCAGTATTATCAGCCCAGTCTGCATCGACGCTGTTCAAAGGCCGAGACCGCCCTTTGACATCCGAGCGCTCTTTTTTTTCGGTCGCCTGCGATTTTCCAATGCCTGCGGGGGGAGGCCCCGGCATCCTCCCGCCATGATTGTCCCCATTGGCGCCAGAATTGCTCTGGAGGGTCTTCTTTCCTTGGAGGGGCATGACCGCCCTGCGGCCTCTCTGGCCTGGCGCTTCCTGAGAAACTAGTATGTCGCAAGGGTCCCGGACGCTGCCGGAGGCGGAGCCGGGAAGCCTGGACGCAGCATGCGGGAAGGTCGGCCCTGCGGGCGGGCGCGGAGCGCCGTCGGCTTCGCCCGCGGGGCCCCCTTGTTTCGGCCATGAAGGAGGGGACGCCCGGGGCCGCTGGAGCTGAATAGATGCATTGGCTCGAGCCTTAAGGGAGGGACTGGAGCCCCCCGGAAACCGCCCGTTTTTAAACTTGGGCCGGGTAACTCTCGGGACGCGCCCCCCAGCCAACAGGACGCCTCGCCGCAATTTCCCCCTCCCCCAAATCATCGCCAACGCCTTCATTGTCATCCGCACCAACAACGCGCTCATTACCATCGCCAACGCCTTCATTGTCACCCGCACCATCAGCGCGCTCATTACCATCGCCAACGCCTTCATCATCATCCGCGCCATCAACGCGCTCATTACCATCGCCAACGCCTTCATTGTCATCCGCACCAACACCATCATCACCGACGCCCGCATCCCCCCATTCATCATCGACAACCAGCACCCTCATAAACCTCAACTTCAGCCTAATCATCACCAGCGCCTTCCTCCGCAGCCTTCCGAAACCTGTTGAGCCGCCGCTCCAAAGGCCTTCACGCGAAGCGCCCCGTCGGAGAGTTGCCGCGAATTAAAGGCCTGCCCCCCTCCCCGCCATTTTCGGCGGTCCGCCGCATGGCCCGCGCGGAACTGTTTCCGGATCGCCTGAAAGAGAGGGAAACGGCTGCCAAAGACACGCCGGGCGCGAGAGCGGCCCGGACTAGGACAACGACCCCGTGACCCCCGAATCCATCCACGCCGCCGTCCTGGGCCTCGTGCAGGGCCTCTGCGAGTTTCTGCCCGTCTCCTCCTCCGGGCACCTTGCCCTGGCCCAGGCCCTCTACGGCTTCGGGGAGCCGGAGGTCTTCTTCGATCTCGTGCTGCACCTGGGCACCCTCCTTGCCGTCTGCGTCTTCTACCGCAGGGAGGTTACTGGGATGGTGTGGGAGCTCAGGCGCCTGGCCCGGCCGTCCGAGCTGAAGGTCAGCTACCGGGTGAGGCCGGCCTTCCGCCTGGGGGTCTTGATAGTTCTGGGGTCAATCCCCACTGCGGCGATAGGCCTCTTTTTCGAAGGCTTCCTGACCTCCCTGTTCTCGTCCTTGAAAGCCGTGGGCATAGGCTTTCTGGCAAGCGTGCTGGTGCTCGCGTGCTCAAAGTTCTTCAAGAACGCCGTCTACAAAAGCGAGCTGGAGTTTCCTGCCTGGGCGGCGCTTGTCATCGGCGCCTCCCAGGGCATAGCCATAGCGCCGGGCATATCCAGGAGCGGCATGACCATCTGCGTGGCCCTCATGCTCGGCTTGGAGGGATCGCTCGCGGCCCGCTACTCGTTCCTTCTCTCCGTCCCGGCCATCCTGGGAGGGCTCATCCTCAAGCTCCACGAAGCGGACGCTTCGACCTTCCCCGCCTCGGCCGCGGCGATAGGCTTCGGGGTGTCGGCGGTATCGGGTTTCCTGGCGTTGGCGCTCCTGACCTTTATCGTGAACCGCAAACGCTTCCACTATTTCGCCCCCTGGTGCCTCGCGGCGGCTTTGTTGGCTTTCCACCTGTTCTCCAAGGGCATGTGAGGGCGCGTCGCCGCAGTCGGCAGCTCCCTCCCGGACCGGTGCCGGCGGCCCGCCCGCTCCGACCGGACCCATGGCGCTGATCCGCCCGCCACGCGCCGGTCGCTGGAGGCGTTCCGCCCGCTACCCGACCCCTCGGAGGCGGTCCGCCCGATACGCACCTGTCGCTGGAGGCGTTCCGCCCGCTACCCCACCCCTTGGAGGCGGTCCGCCCGATACGCACTGGCCCTCGGAGACGGTCCGCCCGATACGCACCGGCCCTCGGAGGCGGTCCGCCCGATACGTAGCGGCCCTCGGAGACAGTCCGCCCGATACGTAGCGGCCATCGGAGGCGGTCCGCCCGATACGCCCGGAGAGAACCTCAGAAGCAACAGCTCTCCCTGCTTGCCTTCCGCTCCCTGCCTCCCTCTTCGCTCTCGAGTCCTCCCCCCGCTCCCCTTCCCTCCCTTGCTCCCCTCCCTGCTTGCCTTCCGCTCCCTGCCTTCCTCTTCGCTCTCGAGTCCCGGCCCCGTTCCCCTTCCCTCTCTTGCTCCACTCTCCCGTCCCGCCCCCGCTCTGCTTCCCTATCTACCTATGTTACTTTTTGTGTTAGTCCATCGATTCTCCTATAATAAGGACTGGACCGAAGAGACGATCCGCCTCCCCTGACCCCTCCGCCCCTCCCCGGAAGGGGCGGCGCCCTTTTCCGGGGAGGGCTCCAGTGTGCCAATGCTTTCACCGTCGAAACTCCTGACCCCGGAAGAGGCCGCCGAAAGGCGCGCGGCATTGAAAGCCCTCGGCAAGACCCTGGTCTTCACCAACGGTTGCTTCGACATCCTCCATCCGGGCCATCTGGACTACCTGGCCCGGGCCAGGGAACTTGGGGACGCGCTTTACGTGGGCCTGAACTCCGACGACTCCGTGCGCCGCCTCAAGGGGCACAAGCGCCCGGTAAACGGCCAGGGCGTCAGGGCGCTCATGCTCTCCGGGCTGTCCATGGTGGACGGGGTGGCCGTCTTCGATGAGGACACGCCGCTCAACCTGATAAGGCGCCTCATGCCCGACGTCCTGGTCAAGGGCGGGGACTGGCCCCCGGAGAAGATAGTTGGCGGGCCTGAAGTGCTGGCCGAAGGCGGCAGGGTCCTCTCCCTCCCCTTTCTGGACGGCTACTCGACCAGCTCGCTCATAGCCCGGATCCTCTCCCTGAACGGGGCCTGAAATCGATGGCCGCCCACAAGGAGCGCGACTTCTACTCGGTGCTGGGCATCCCCGAGGGCGCCGGGGCGGAGGCCATGCGGGAGGCCTACCTGAGGCTCGCCCTGAAGCACCACCCCGACCGCAACCCGGGGAACAAAGCTTCCGAGGAGCTCTTCAAGTCGGTCTCCCAGGCCTACGCGGTGCTCCGCGATCCGGCGGCCAGGACCCGCTACGACCGCCTGCTCGCAAAAAAACGCGGGAAAACAAGGCCCAAGACCGCGCCAAAGGGCGCTGCCAGAGCCCATGCCGGGTCCGGCGCGAAACCCGGAGGCTTCGGCGCGGGCCCCGGACGTTCCCGCGACGCGGGACCTGGCCAAAGCGCCAAGGGCGGCGCCGCCCCAGGTTCCTCCAACGCCTCCGGCTCCTCCAACGCCTCGGGCTCCGCCCCAGGCCCCTCCGGCGCCTCCACCGCCTCGGGCGCGGCCCCAGGTGCCTCCAACGCCTCAGGCGCGGCCTCCGGCCCCTCCACCGCCTGGGGCGGCGCCCCAGGCCCCTCCAGCGCCTCGGGCGCCGCCCCAGGAGCCGCTGGAGCGTCCGGGCGCACCGACGGCGCTTCCCGGTACGACACCTCCCGCCGGAACGGCGGCCATGGCGCGAGCCAAGGCCCTCCTGCGGCGAAGGGCCCGGGCACGTACGACTCCTTCGGGAGGGTCACCCCTCCCCCAGGCGCCTCCAGGAACGTTGGCAGGGGGCAGGGCCCCGGGGAGGCCAAGGCCTCCCCCAAGAAGCCCGTCCGCGAGGACCCCGAGGACATTATCCTCACCTTCTTCACCACCCCGGACGGCAGGGTGTCCCTGAAAAAAATAAAGGAGGAACTGACCAAGTCCGGGCTGGGCGACCGGAGCCCCGTGCTGGATCGCTTAAACGAAAAGGTGAAGCCCAAAGCCATCTGGTCGCCCATAAAGAACGCGGTGGCGACCAGGCTGAAGAAGATACGGGGGAGGCTCTTCGCCAACCCCCTTGCCCAGGAGGGACGGTCCCCGCCGCTCGCCCAGGAGGACCTGGTCTTCTCCCTCGCCCTTTCGCCCGACGCCGCCGAGTCCGGCACCACCGTGGAGGTGCAGTACTTCCAGGACGGGAAAGACCGCAGGCTCTCCGTCCGGGTCCCTCCCAGAACGAAGAACGGCGCCCGTCTGCGCCTCGCCGGGCAAGGCAACCTGAAACCCGACGGCTGCCGCGGAGATCTCCTCCTTAATTTGACGGTCCCCCGCTGAAGGCCTGGCCTCCTCAGCCGAAGGGCCAGGCCGTCCCGCCGATGGGCATGGCACCCCCGCCGAAAGGCCAGGCCGCCACCGGCTGAAAGGC
Source organism: Deltaproteobacteria bacterium (assembly GCA_031267005.1). Taxonomy (GTDB): domain Bacteria; phylum Desulfobacterota; class Desulfarculia; order Adiutricales; family Adiutricaceae; genus JAIRZX01. The sequence goes on along the minus strand of JAIRZX010000254.1, from coordinate 6,212 downwards.
CAGACACCCCCGCCGAAGGGCCAGGCCGCCACCGACTGAAAGGCCAGGCACCCCAGCCGAAGGGCCAAGCCGCCACCGGCTAGAGGACTAACCACTCGCGCCACGCCGAGGCTTACCCTGAGGTCCCGACGGCCTTCCCGAACGCGCGCACGCCGAAAGCCGGCCAGCGAACCTTTCCCGAAGGCCCCTTACGCAGAGCCCTCCCTTCGAGGGCCCCGCAAGACCAGCCGCCGACAAGCGCCAACAAGCGCCGTCCCGGCGCCCCCGCGCCCTTTTTTGGCGCTCCAAGGAGACGACATGAGCAGGATTCTTTTGCTTTTGGGAGGCACCGCCTTGGGCCTCATAGCCCCCAAGGTAGCCAGGCTCGCCAGGGATATCTACGCGGAGCGCGGCTCCCGCGGCCCCAAGCTCTTTGTAAAACGCCGCTGCCACGCCAATACCTCCGGCGAGGCCGCCAAGGAACCCGGTAACGCGGGCCCCGGAGCGTCGGCCGAGCCGACGGCCGACCCCGCCGTCTAGATCCCCGCGAAGGTCCTTGGACGCCCTGTTGGGTCGATTCTTGACCTTTTCTCTTTGGCTCGTTATCCCCTCCTCTCGGCCCGCAAGACCCAGCGCCAGGCCGCAACGCCTGGTTCATGCGGTTCGCCCGCGCCGAAAATCTCTTCCGGACCCGCCGGTTCCGATAAGGGCGGGAGAATTCTCCCGCCCTTAACCATTCAGCGCCGTTCGTGCCGGACAGCCAGCCCTTTATTGATCAAACGTGTGAAGCGCTTGAGACGTCACTACAACACTCATTCTAATTAGTATGTTTCATGTATAATTCTGAAATATTTTAACCAGCTTTTACAATACGCGGATATATTCAGTATTTTCGATGGAAATATTATAAACCATAATCGCTGAAATAACTACGGGATACATGACGGAACCGCAATATCACAGCGGAGGCACCCTAATAAAATTCCAATACAGCTCATGACGGCAGGAACAGAGGTGCGCCAAAAAGTATTTCCTGTATTTCATGCAGGTTTAAATTACAACTCCGCCGTCGCGTGATTTGAACCGCTAACATTATTTGTTGTCCCATTCACCAGCCCCCCTTGTGTCCCATTCACCAGCCCCCCTTGATGGTTTCTGCGGTTCCGAAGTCGCTACATAATATATTTTATGGAGTTCTTAAATTTTATTCTTTCCCGACAATAATTGGTTTTCATTTTTGTTTTTATTAATCTTCCTGTTAAATTGCGTTTTTCGGCATTTAATTAATTGCCTCCAACAGTTTTTGTCATAATCAACATCATTAAAAATGGAGATAAACAATATGGAAGCTCAAAAGATAATTGATTGTGTGATTTCACCTGACGGTCAGATTACCCTGCCTGAAGAAGTTCGTAAAATCCTTAATGTTTCTATAGGAGATCGCATTTCTTTTGTTTTTGATAATGACATGTTGCAAATAACAACTCCTCTTCTCGCTTCATTACTTGTTTTACAAAAAGCTATTGCGCCGTTGCGTAAACAAGCTGGTTTAAATTCCGAAGAAGATATTGTTAAATTGTGCAGAAAGATCCGTAAAGAGAATTGCATGCCGTGATCACTAATAAATTTATTGCATTTCTGCCTTGTTAAAATTTATTGACTTCGGCAGTTTGGAAAAGAACGGATTTAATTCAAACGCCTTTACCAGATCGACCTAACTTTCAAAACCTGACAAAGGGAACTCGTAAAACCTATCGTCTGGCCTTGATCAAAAAATCTCAGTCTTTCCATGATTCCGGCCTTCCATGTTTCCTGGATTTTCCAATTTTTCCTGTTTTTTCCTGATTTCCGCTCTCCGCTCTCCGCTCTCCCGGCCTGCCTCCCTTCCAGCCTTGCCGCTTCCCGATATATATTGACTTCCACGGAATTGTCACCCGCTGCCCCCGATTTTCCTTATTCTGGAACTGACCTGCTTTATCTTGATCCAGGGGCAACGGCTGGACGGCCGCAAAAGCTGCAGAAAGGGTGCCAAGCCCCTCCAGCGCCGTTAGCTCCGTTAGCTCCGTTAGCTCCGTTAGCTCCAACCAGCACCACTTCATCATGACCCGAGAAGGAAGGAGACTGAAATGGGCAGGCTTTCGTTTTTTATCGGCGGGACTCTGTTCGGGCTCGCGGCCCCCTCCATCGTCAAGCTGATCAAGGAGACCTGGGAGGAGAACACGATCGGGTTCAGGAACTCGCGCTTCGCCGCCTGCCCCGAGGAACCGGAATGCTGCTCCGGGGCCGACAGCGCCATGGCCGATAAGCAGAACCGCGACAACGGATCGGGCAAGTCCTAAAACTGAAGCATTTCCGAGCAGGAGGATACGGACGCGGCTGGGGCAGCAGAACAGGAGCCTGGGGCACCAGAAAAACCAAGGCGCCCGGCGGCGCCGATGCTCCCGGAAGCGCCTGTCCCTGGACATGGACATGGACATGGGCAGGGGCAGGGGCAGGGGGGCACCGGCACGGGCCGGGGGCAACAGATCCCGGCAGAAAACGTAGCCTATTGCCCAGCTCGCTTCAAGCGCCTGTAATGGCGCCTCCTGTTTTGGAAAGGCGCCTCCTGCTTAGGGGGCCCCGTCAAGGGGCCTGCAAAGGGAACCCCATGCGCCAATCCCGGACCGGCCGCGGCGCTGAAAGCCCCCTCGGCGCCTCCGCGGCCAGCGCACTAAGTCGACTCGCGCTTTTGGGCGGCCATCCTCACGGTGAGGCCGTCGGAGTCCTTCAGATCCCACATGGTGAAGCCCTCGGGAAGGCACCCGGAGATAGCGGCCTCGTGGGCCACGCTCCAGCCGTTCACGTCGGCGAGCTCCCAGTGTTTGAAGCCCGCGGGGAGCTTGCCGGAGGTGGCGGCCTCGTGCGCGACGGTCCAACCCTCCTGGTCCGCTATGGCCCACTTGTCGAAGCCCTCGGGGAGGAAGCCGCCCCTGGCGGCCGCGTGCGCCACCGAGCGCTTGCCGCCTATGGACAGGCCCCATTCCGAGAAGTCCGCGGGCAAGTGCCCGTTGATCGCGGCCACGTGGCCGACGCTCCAGCCCTCGTTCGTCAGGAGCGTCCAGCGGTTGAAACCGGGGGGGAGCGTTCCGTGGAGGGCCGCGGCGTGGGCTACGCTCCAGCCCCCGTGGTCGGCTATCTCCCACTGGTCGAAGCCCTCGGACAGGCACCCGTACTTGGCGGCCGCGTGCGCCACCGAGTAGCCGCTGTTGTTGGCGAGCTTCCAGTTGGAGAAGGCCTTGGGAAGGGTCCTGGACTTGGCGGCCTCGTGGGCCACGGACCACCCGCTTTCGGTTTTCACCTCAAGGACGTCCAAACCCTCGGGGAGCCTTCCGGCGGCGGCGGCAGAGTGGGCGACCGTGTAGCCTCCCGGCTTCGCGAGCGTCCAAAGCGTGAAGTTCTTCGGCAGGTAGCCGTACTTGGCGGCCTCGTGGGCGATCGACCAGCCCTCCGTGGTGGAGATCTCCCACTTGTCGAAGTCGGCTGGCAAGGTGCCGGCCTTCGCCGCCTCGTGCGCGACCGACCAGCCCCTGACGCTGGAGAGCCGCCAGGCCGTGAAGCCCGCAGGGAGGTTGCCGTTTCTCGCGGCGGCGTGCGCCACCGAGAAGCCGTCGTCGCGAGCGGCCTCCCAGTCCGCGAAGTCAGCCGGGAGCGACCTGTGGATGGCGTACTCGTGGGCCACGCTCCAGCTGTTGTTTGTGGCGGAGAGCCAGCCTTTGAAGGTGCGCGGCAGCTCGCCGTGCTTGGCGGCCTCGTGGGCCACGCTCCAGCCGCTGGAATCGGCTATTTCCCATTTGTCGAAACCCGGGGGCAGTATGCCCATGCGCGCCGCCTCGTGCCCTACGCTCCTCCCCCTTTCGTCCTTCATGTCCCACAGATCGAAGTCCGGGGGGAGCTTCCCCTTCATGGCGGCCTCGTGGGCGACGCTCCAACCGTTGTGCTTGGCGAGCCGCCACCGGTCGAATCCCTCCGGGATGAAGCCGTGCTTGGCGGCCTCGTGGGCGACGGTCCAGCCGGTTAAGTCGGATATCTCCCAGCGGTTGAAGCCGGGGGGGAGCTCCCCCCGCATCGCGGCCTCGTGCCCGACGGACCAGCCGCTGCCGTTCGTTATGTCCCACCGGTCGAAGCCATCGGGGAGCTGGAAGGTCCTCACGGCCTCGTGCCCGACCGACCAGCCGTTGGCGTTCGCTATCTCCCAGCGGTCGAAGCCCGCGGGAATATTCCCGGCCTGAGCGGCCTCGTGGCCCACGGACCAGCCGCTGAAGTTAGCTAGTTCCCAGCGGTCGAAACCGACGGGCAAGTTGCCCTTGTAGGCCCCCACGTGGGCGACGGAACGCCCCTTCTTGTCCTTCATCGCCCACCGGGAAAAATCCGGCGGGAGGGTCCCGTGCAAGGCGGCCTCGTGGGCCACGGTCCAGCCGTCGCGCCTGGCCAGATCCCAGAGATCGAAGTCCGCGGGCAAAATCCCGTGCCTGGCGGCCACGTGGGCGACCGCCCAGCCTCTGGCGGTGGATATCCCCCAGAGGTCGAAACCCTGGGGCAAATTGCCCCAGGCGGCCGCTACGTGGGCCACGCTCCAACCGCCCTTGTGGTTCAAGGCCCAACGGTCGAAGCCCTCGGGCAACTCGTTCCTTCTGGCGGCCACGTGCGCCACCAGGGTCCCCTTGGCGTCCGCAAGGTCCCAGAGGTCGAACCCCTCGGGGAGATGGCCGTTCTCAGCGGCCTCGTGGGCTACTGTCACCCCTTTGGAGTCGGCCAAGCCCCACTCTTCGAACCATGCGGGGAGCGTCCCTTCCCTGGCCATTCGGAAAACCGAGGCTATCCGCTCCTGGGCGTCAAGATCGTCGCGGCTCAAGGGCTCCGCCTCGGCCTCGCCACCCTCCCCGCCGCCTTGAGCCTCCTCCGGAGCCCCGTCCGCGCCGGGCTCCCCGAAGGAAACCTCCCCGTTGTCGAAAGAAGAGGTCTCGACGTCCCGCCAGTCCCCCGACTCGTCCTCCCCGGCGTCGCCCGGGGAGGCGACGGACGTCCCGAACTCCGCTGAAGGGGCTGACGGGCTCCTTCCGGGGCCGGCCGGCCTTACTAGGTAAGGGGTCTTGCTCGCCGCGGGGGGGGCAGGGCTTGCAACGGGAGCGCCCGGCCCCGCCTCGGGAGTTGCCGCCGTCAGCGAGGGAGCGCCCGGCCTTGGCGGGGAAGCGCCCGGCCCCGCCTCGGGAGGGGGCACCATCGCCACGGGAGGGGACGTCTTTGACGAAGGATCGGGAGACGTCGGCACGGGAGCGCCCGGCCCCTCCTCGTGAGGGGGCGTCATTGACGCGGGAGCGCCCGCCATCGGCGCGGGAGGGCCCGGCGCCGCATCGGGAGCGCCCGCCATCGGCGCGGGGGGGCCCGGCGCCGCATCGGGAGCGCCCGCCATCGGCGCGGGGGGGCCCGGCGCAGCCTCGGGAGCGCCCGCCATCGGCGCGGGGGGGCCCGGCGCAGCCTCGGGAGCGCCCGCCATCGGCGCGGGGGGGCCCGGCGACGCCGTTGGCGCTTCCGAATCGGAAGCGCTGAAATAATCGTCAGCCGACCTTGCAGTAAGCCGATTAGCAACGGGACTTTCCGTAAGCCCTTGAACTTCAAGCGTCTTTCTGCCCGCCGCGAAGAAGGCGGCCTTGGCGTCGTCCTCGTCCTCGTCCTTCGAGAGGATGGTTCGCGCAGGCGCGGGCGAAGAAGCCCTTCCGGCGGGACTGGCTTTCGGCTCCTCCGAGGGCTCACAGGGAAGCGCGGACGCTTCGATCAACGGCTTCGCCAACGGCCCCGTCGCGGGAATGGCCCTGGTGGTAACCTCGTAGGACTTGAACAACGGCTTAGCCAGCGGCGCGTTCTTGGAAACGAGGCCGGAGGCTTCCTCGAAGGACATCCGCATCGGCTTAGCCAACGGCGGCGCCGCAGGTAGCGGCTCGTTCGCCGCATCCTCGTTGGGCCTGCGCATCGGCTTCGCCAACGGGGCATTCGCGGTCAAAGGCCTGGAAAAGGAGGCGGCAAGACTTCCTGCTGGCTGGCTTGCCGGAGCCTTCTTGGGCGAAGGCCTGGATGCGGTCCCTGAAGAGGCAGCCGCAGGTAATTTCGCAGGCTTAACGGCAGACGCCTTCTGGAGAGCGGGCCTGGCCGCAGGCTTGGAAGCGGCCGCGGCGGTCTGAGCGGCCGGAGCCCTCCTT
>JAIRZX010000246.1 GCA_031267005.1 Deltaproteobacteria bacterium | reverse complement strand
GTCGCCTCCAGACGGGCTTCCCGCGGCGAATCGGGGAAAGTTGAGGACCCCCATATTTTCCCCTCCCCGGAACCCCCGGAACCCGTCTGAGGGCCGCGGCCCGAATGCCACATCGCCTTCTCGCCGCCGAATGCCCTTGCCGCCTTCTCTCCGGAGAATAGCCCTGCTTCCCTTTCGCCCGGAATCCCCTTGCCGGGACTTTGCTTGCCTTGCCTCCCCTGGCACGGACTCATCTTTCCAAGCGTTCCCTGGGCCTGCCTCCTTAGCTGGGACTCCTCCCGAAGCTGGGACTCCTCCCGGCCTGCCCCGCTGACCGGGACTCCCCATATCCGGACCGCCGCCGCCCCAACTCCCCCCGAGGGCTTCCGCCGCCAAGCTCCCTTAGGTGCAGGCACGCCCCGGTTTTGGCCCGGCCCCGCCGTTCCCGCCGGGCGCCCGGCAGGAGGCCTCCCGCACAGCCGTAAACCGCACCCCGCGCGGGCATAAGCGGCCTCGCCGGGAACGGCGCGGCCGGATGCCGCGCCCGACCTCCGGGGCCCGGAGGTTTCCCCGCCATTATCATTCCCGGGGGGGATCATGTCCTTAACGCGCGGCATGATCGTGCCCTTAACATGCGGCATGGACATGCCCTTGTCGCGGGGGAAGAAACGGAAAGCGAAGAAAACAATTTCCACCTCTTTCGCCTAACGCCCGCCCGGCTGGAAAGGGAAGGGAGTTTCTGCTATTATTTCCGCGACATGCGGAGGGACAGCCCTTGAAGCCCGCTCCACGTTCCGGCCGCGCCCTGGCGCCCGCCGGCCCCCCTCCCGAATCCCCCCCCGCACAACTCCATACCGAGACTTCCTGGAGCTACCCGCCCATGACGTTCGAACGCATCCGACCCGCCGCCCTCCCCGCACCCGCCCCGGCCGCCGGCTTGGGCTTCGCCCTCGCCCTCGCACTGTGCCTCGCGCTCCCGGCGCCCGCCCGGGCCCAGCTCGCGGCCCCCGTGCAGCTCTCCGACTCCTTCGAGGCGGCCTTCACCTACCCGGGCGAGACCGTGGACCCCGAAGGCGACGCGAAGCTGGACATCACGGTGCGCAACACTGGGCTCCGCGGGGACACCTTCATGGTGGAGGTGACCCGGGCGCCCGAGGGCTGGACGCACGAGGTCTCCAGGTTCTCGACCGTCTTGAAGGGCATCTTCCTCCCCAACGAGGAGAACGCGACGCTGACTCTTTCCGCCTTCCCCCCGGGCGACGAGAACGCGCCGCTCCCCGAGGGCGAGTACCCCTTCGCCGTAAAGGTGACCAGCCAGAGGACCGGCAACTCCGTCGAGTCCAGCACCACCCTCACCGTGTCCTCCAAGAAGACCTCCTCCGAAATACTGACCATGACCACGAGCTACCCGGAGATAGGCGGCCCTTCGGACGGGCGCTTCGCGTTCTCGCTGGAAATCAAGAACTCCGGCCCGGACGAGGCCAAGGTCAACCTCAGCGCCGAGACCCCGCAGGGCTGGGAGCACAGCTTCAAGCCCGGCTACGAGGACAAGCAGATATCCTCCATCCAGGTGCCCAGGGGGCAAACCCGGACAGTCAACCTGGATCTCACGCCGTCCTACCAGGCGGACGCGGGGACCTACCCCATTAAAGTCATAGCCGAGACGCCTTTGGGATCCGCCGAGACCCAGCTGACCGTCAACCTGACCGGCACCTACAAGATCCGCGCCGGCTCCATGAACGACCTGCTTTCCACCTCCACCCAGGTGGGGGAGCCCGTCACCATGAGCCTTTACGTCATTAACGAAGGCTCCGCCGCCCAGCGCGAGGTGACCTTCCTCGCGGTCAAGCCCGACAACTGGGAAATCACCTTCAACCCCGAGCGGCTCCAGGATCTCCCCCCCAGGAGCCGCCCGATCCCCGTGGAGATGACCATCACCCCGGCCTCCAGCGCGCTGGTGGGCGACTACGGCGTGGGGCTTTCCGTGGACGGCGAGAAGTCCCAGACCGCCCTGGACTTCAGGGTCACCGTCAAGGCCGGGAGCGCCTGGGCTTGGTTCGGGGCCGTCGTCATCATCCTGGTCGTGGCCGCCCTGGCCTACACGTTCCGCTACCTGGGCAGGAGGTAGGCCTTTTCGCGACTCCCAAAACCTCCATGGCTACCCACTTCAGCCTGAAAGGCCTTGCCGGCCAAGCGTTTCCAGCCTGAAAGGCATTGCCGGCCAAGCGTTTGAAGCCTGAAAGGCCTTGCTGGCCAAGCGTTTCCAGCCTGAAAGGCCTTGCCGGCCAAGCGTTTCCAGCCTGAAAGGCATTGCCGGCCAAGCGTTTCCAGCCTGAAAGGCATTGCTGGCCAAGCGTTTCCAGCCTGAAAGGCATTGCTGGCCAAGCGTTTCCAGCCTGAAAGGCATTGCTGGCCAAGCGTTTCCAGCATAAAAATGCTTGCCGGTTAACATTTTCCAGCCTGAAATGCCTTGCAGCCCAAGCCCTTCCAGGCGAAAGCCGCACGGGCATAAATCATTCGTCAGAGGAAACCGTTAGCCTTCATGCCGAAAGGGGGCCTCCGGCCCCCTTTTCGCGTAATGGGCCAGCCTCTAAAGCTTTTTGCGCCCCCCTCTCCTCCCAGTCCTCCCCCCTCTCCGTCCGGAACCCGCCTTCCAGTCCGCCCGCAATCCGCTCCGCGCCGCGCCGCCGCCCCGCGGCTCGCCTCTATCCACAACCCCCCCCGACATGTGATAGTATTGCCTTGCGGCGCCTCCCCTGGGCGCCAGAGCCACAGCTTCACCACGCCCTTCCAAGCCCCAGCCCCGCCCGAGGCCGCACCGCGCCTCCGCGGGGCCATGGCGCCCAACTCGGGGGTAACATGGCACCTGCGGTCCCCACTCCATCCGGGGGCGCCCGCCCCCCGGCCCGCCGCGTCGCGGCGGGCCTCGCCGGCTTTCTCCTGATCCTGGCCCTCTCCCTCTTCGGCCCCGCGGAGCCCGGGCCGGCCGGCGCGCCCGCCCCGGAAACGTCCTGGCTGCCCGTCCAGGGGGGAACGTCTGCTTTGGCGACCGGCGCGGCTGGCGTCCCGACAGTCGCGGCCGCCGCGGTTGCGCCTGAAAGCCTCCGCGCGGCCACGTCCGCGCCGGGCGGCCGGGCCGCTCCCGGCGGCGCCCTCGCCTTCCTGTCTACCCTGATATCCCCCGGGCCCCGCTCGGCCGCTGCCGTCACCCAGGCCGAGGAGATGGAGCTGGGCCGCCAGGTCTACATGGAGATAGCGAAGCAGGGCGCGATATTCACTGACCCTTACGTGGTGCAGTACTTCATGAGGGTCTGCCAGAGGCTTTTGAAGGCCGCCGGGCCCCAGACCGTGCCCTTCACGTTCACCCTGGTGTACAGCGATTCGTTAAACGCCTTCGCCGTGCCAGGCGGATACGTTTACATGCACACCGAGACGATAAACAGCCTGGAAAACGAGGGGCAGATGGCGGCCATACTCGCCCACGAAATAGCCCACATAACCTCCAGGCACTTCGCCCTCCGCGCCGAAAAGAACTCGGTGGCGTCCATCGCCGGCTTCGCCGGCATGATAGCGGGGGCGCTCCTGATGTCCCAGGGCGGCGGCTCCAGCGCGGCCCTCGGCCAGGCCCTCATGATAGGGGCCCCCGGCGCGGCCATCCAGTCCATGCTGGCCAACTCCCGGGCCGACGAGTCCGAGGCCGACCGCAAGGGACGGCAGTACATGCTGAGAGCGGGCTACAACGCCCGCGACATGTACGGCGCCTTCAGGATCATGAACGACAAGAGCTTCTCGCTGTCCAGCAAGATCCCCACCTACATGTCCACGCACCCCGGGATTCCCGCCAGGCTCGCGTCCACCTTCGCTGACCAGCAGGACGCCCCCGCCGCGCCGGCCGATCCCGTGTACCTCGCCATGCGCGACAGGGTGATGGCGATAACGGCCGATCCCGCGAGGGTCCGGAACGTCATGAACACCCGCCTGAAGGAGAACCCCCGGGACGCCTCGGCGCTCCACGCCTTGGGCGTCCTGGCCCAGCGCTCCAAGAACCTCTCCCAGGCGGACAAGTTTTACCAGCAGGCCATAGAGATATCTCCCTCCAACGGCGAGTACCTCTCCGACGCGGGCGATCTCGCCTACGAGCGCCGCAAGCCCGAGGACGCCGTGAGGCTTTACAACGAGGCGCGACGCAAGGGCGACTCCACCCCCCAGACGGTCCTGGGGCTCGCCCGAGCCTACGAGATGCTCGGCCGGGACTCGGAAGCCTCCAAGGCCTACGACCAGGCCGTGTCCGCCGCGGGCACCCTCTACCCCAGGGCGCTGGAGTACGCCGGCCTGTTCTTCTCCCGCAAGGGGGACCCCGCCAAGGGCCACTGGCTCCTGGGCGAGTACTTCAACCAGACGGGGGACGCCAAGGACGCCTCGTTCCACTATGCCGAGGTGGCGAAACTCCCAGGCGGCGGCCGCTACAAGTCCCGCGCCGAGCAGCACGTGAGG
>JAIRZX010000221.1 GCA_031267005.1 Deltaproteobacteria bacterium | reverse complement strand
CCTCATCCTCATCCTCATCCCCTCCCCTTCTCGTTGCTCCCCCTTTAACGGAAAATCAGATACGCCCCACACGCGCCGGACGGAGACTCCCTTCCAAGGGAGTCTCCATGCCCGGCGCTCCTCTTAATATGTTGAGGCATTTCGGAAAGAGACGGGCAATAATTCAAGACAACAGCGTTTTAAAGGCGAAACCCGGCCTCCCCCGCGCACTGGCGGATAACCGGCGAGGAGGGAGGGAAGAAGTGAGAATGGGCCGCCCCCGTCCTAATAATGGCAGGGGAAGGGTCCGGCCCAGCGGAACCGGCCCAACCGGATAGGGCGGGGGCCAACCCGCCCCTCCCATCCCGCCGGACGTCCCGTTCGCCATCCGACGGTTCGCCGAACATGGAACGGAAGCTCGGATTCCCCCCGCCATCCTCCTTCGCCCGCTCCCGGTATTCCAGGCTCGGCGGCCGGCGACGGCTCCCGCTCCGGAGGAGCGTCCAGCCCCGCAACCGTCGACGGGCCTTTAGGACGGAACCGTGTTCGGAGGCTGGCCCCCGCCCCGCCAGCGCTCCTCCTCCGAGCATAAACCTTCGGGCGGACCGGCGGACCCGCGGAAGCTTCCGCGAGCGGGGGCAGGGCTCAAGCCAGGCCGCCCCAACCGCCTCGGCCGGGTTCCGGCCCCCGTCAGCCGGGGTCGCCGCCGTCACCTCCTTCTGGCTGAGGTCCCCTTTCCTTTTCGTCCAGAAATGCCCCCAGCCTTTTTTGCCGCTTTCGATCGCGAATCCCCGGGTCCCCGGCGACGTCGGGGCTGCCACTCCCCGAATAAATCCTCAATCCAGGACAAATACGGGAGCTGTAACCCGAAACTCTCCAGGGCAGGGTAGTCGGTCGTGAACCACTGCCTCTGAGCTTCATCGCCCGGCCGCGCGGACGGGGCCGCCCGCGGCGCCTCGTCCCGGCCCGGAAGGGAGATCAATATCGAACCACCGCCGATATCGGCGACCTCGCCGTTGGTTTTCGGGAAGAAGTCCCCTAAGGGGGCGCCGTTCCACTCCAAGACGGAAGCCAGGCCCATGGAGCCCCCCGCCCCGCTCATGACTAAAGGCGCGTTCTTCGAGTCCAGCTTGATGTGCGCGGGGCTTTCCGCCCTTAAGTGCATGTTCGCGACCGTGGTCTTGTGCACCATGTACTCGCCCGAGGAGGAGTCGTTGTAGTTTGCGGTCATGACGAGCGCGGTCCCGTCGCGGGAGACTGCGGCGTCCCGGTAGAAGAAGCCTCGGTCCTTGCAGGAACCGCCGACGTAGGCGGCCTTCACGGCCCCGAAGCCGCCTCCGCTTAAGGCGGGGACCAGGCTCAAGCTTGAGTCGGCGCCGTTGGAGGCGCCCTCCGTACGCGGCCCTCCCAGGCAGGCCACGGCGAAGTGCAACTGGCCGTCGCGCATGTAGGGGGCGAGCGTCTGCGCGTTCGGCTTGACCGCCGCCAGGCCGGCCAGGGAGAGGGCCGACCCGGACAGCCTGTACTCACGCACCTCGCCGTCGAGGCAGTTCCTGAAGTAATCCAGGTAGTTCACCAAAACGAAGATGCTGGGCATCGAGACGACCACATGCTTCACGCGGGAGTAGAAGATCGTCCAGTTGCCGTCTATCTTGTTGGGGATGGGCTCGGAGCCGACCACCGAGAAGGACAACCCGTCCTGGGGCTTCGGGCAGCTCTCATTGGCCAGCACTCCCAGGAAGGCGCAGTCCACCAGCTCGGCTTGGGAGCCGCCGCCGTAGAGTTCCTCCAACTCAGTCATGTCCAGCTCCGAGGGGGGGGAAGAGAAGTGTTTGACTAGGATTGTCAGCGGCACTTTGAAGCAATCGAGGTTTTGAACGTCCATCTTAGATCTGTCCTTAACATTTAAGTTGTTGCCCCGTCGCGGAGTAACAAACAGTCCCGCTCGATGAAGAACGAGAGGAATACAGACTGCAGGGCGGCGGGCGGCCAGGCTCCGTCCAGCGGATGACAGGCTCCGGGCCATGCGGCTTCCTCAGCTTAAGCCCCCCTCCTTCCCGCAGGGACTGGGCCGCAGACTCTGAGGGAGTCTCGGCGCCGCCGGGCCCGAGGCGAGGATCCCTATTCGGGTCCTTGGGCCGCAATCCGCGCGGGCCGGACTGAAGAGGCAGGGCTGGAGGGCGGCAGTGCCGGAGTCCGGGAACTGCGGCCTGGCGGCCGGGCTCCTCCCCTTTGAGCCGGGAGCCCCCCCCCTTTGTCCTCCCCGGAAGGGGCCGGGGCCCCCTTCCCACGCCTTAACCGGACGCGCGCTCCTCCCGCCCGTCCGGGGTGCGGCCCCGGGTAAGGCCAGCGCCCTGCTGGCCCCCGGATCCGGCAAGGGAGGCGGAAGGGAGGCGGGCGGGTTTCAGGCACGAGGGCTCACTTGCCTTTCTCCTCCGCCTCCGCCCCGGCCTTATTCTGCAACGCCTCTACCGCCTCGCGGCTCTGCCCGGTCTCGGGGGCCTTGTTCCCCATCACGCGCCGCCTGGCCTCGAGGACCTTCACGTGCAACGCCATGGCGTGCTTGTCCCTGCCGACCTTCTCCATGGCGAGGGCCAGCCGGAACATGGCCTCGAGCGTCTTCCGGCTTTCCAGGCCCTCGAGGCGCGACCGGACGCTCACCTCCCGCTCGAAGCTGCTTATGGCCGCCCTGGAGTCCTCGGGGCCGCCGTCCTTCACGAGGGCGTTACCCTCCGCGCGCAGCGCGCGGGCCAGCAGCTCGGAGAGCGGCGGGTTCCCGCCGAAGAGCCCCAGGCACCGGCGGCTGGAGTCGAGGGCGGCGGCGTAGTCCTTCTCCCGGCAGAAGGAGGAGCTCTCGGCCAGGAGGCGCCGGGCGCGGAGCGCCCCGCCCTCGCCTTCCAGCGGC
>JAIRZX010000156.1 GCA_031267005.1 Deltaproteobacteria bacterium | reverse complement strand
TGGAACGCGCGTCCTGACGCCCTCTTGACTTGCGCAGTAATAGGGCATTAAACTGTGTTAAGAAAGGAACGGCTGATCATGACCGACAGGAACCAGGAAATCCGGGAAGGGGGCCAGGAGCCGGGCGCGGCGGAAATCCTGTCGCCAAAAACTTACACGTACGATGAAATGGCTCTGATCATCAGGCAGCTGACGCTCGAAAATGAGATGATCCGGCTCAAAGACAGCCAGAAGCACTTCGTCACCAGGGAGGATCTCCGGGACGAGTTGGACAAGCTGGCGGACAAGCTGACAGATAAGCTGACAGACAACTTTAACGCAAAATTCAGAGAATTTAAGGATGATTTCAAAGAACTTAAGGCTGATGTCGCCGGCATAAAGGGGGCCTTCAGTCAGTTCGACGAGAGATTGAAATCCTTCGACAAAACGGTGGGCCTATTAACGAAGTTCTTCGCGATTACCGCTTCGGCCTTTGTAGTGATTTTGGGTGCCTATGGCGGCATCCTTTTCAACATGCGGGGAGACGTATCGTCCCTTATGACCTTGCGAGAGCAGGCGGCTCCGCAAGGGTCGACGGCGCAGGGTTCTCCTGCCGAACCTGCAACTCCTTCCCCTCTGGGCCCGGCGGCGCAGACTGATCCTGCCGAACCTGCAACTCCTAACCCCCAATCGCCCGCGCCGTCCGCCGAGTCGGTTGTTCAGTCCGATCGCGCAGGCGGCCCGTCCGGAACTGACGGCTCGGAACGCGGGGGATGACGCTGAATCGGGCAGGGGACAGGCTCTTGCCTGCCCCCTGCCGCGCCGTTTATACCGCATTTTAAATTATCCCGACAATTACGTGTTCAAGTGATTGCAGATTAACTTGGGTGCCCGTTCAGCCCCCCCTCCAACTGGCGTGTGCCCTCAGCTATATTAAAGGGGCCTGAACCTTTACGAGGCTCAAGTCCACCTGGTGCCGACAAGCGCCTCAAGCTCAGTCGCTGGGTCAGGGGCAAGGCCCCAGTTCCGTCTTAACATCGTATAGGCGGGCGGAGTCCGGGATATAGGCGGGCGGAGGCCGGGAGCGGGAAAGTGATCCTTGGCCCGCCGCCGGAGTCCTCAAAATCGACGAGATGGGCTGCGGCGTGCCCCCCCGCCGGGCCGCCTGGCCAGCCGCTAGGAGCTGAGGCCCCACCTTCTCTCGCTGCCGGAGGGGGGCCGCGCCGCCGCCGGGGCGGTCGACGGGAGGAAGGAGGGCGATCCCCAGGTGCCCCGGGCCGCGAGGCCGGGGCGGGCGCCGCTTGCCAGGGTGCCGGAGCGGACGGTCTGGGGCTGGGCGGACTCGCTCAAGGTCTACCGCAGGCTCCCGGCAGCGTCGGTGTCGGCCTTGAAGGCTGGCGCCGCGTGCCCCCGCAGGTTCTGGCACGGGAAAGTCTTAAGGCTCAGGGCCCGGCCCGAGGCGCCGGCCGAGCGGAGCCCAGCCGACCGGGGGGAGTTGGCGCATGCCGTGCTTTTGGCCTTCCTGACCCCGATCAAGGGCATGGCGGACGGTGCGCCCAAGCCGGAGGGTCTCGTGTCGGAGGCGGCCTTGAAGGAGATCTTCACCAGGGAGGTTCGGAGGCTCTGGAGGACGGATCCACGCGCCTTGGCCAGGGACAACGTCTCCCGTGGTAGGCGCCGGAAGAGCTGGGAGGCCATGAGGGGGTGGCTCTCAGGCGCCAGGACGGCTTCAAGGACGTGGAGATCCTCCGCCTGGAGTGGGAATTCGTGCCGCCTCCGAAAGGCGCGGCGGCGGCGCCCGGCGCGGCGACCGTGACCGGGAGCCCCGGCCCGTCGGCCGCCTCGGCCCGGGCCGGGCGCCCTCGCATTGACGGCTTCCGTAGCGGCTTCCGGGAAAGCTTCCGGGGAGGCGGCGGGGATACTGGCCGGTAGTACGACTGGTCCGCAGGGAGCCCGGTCGAAGCGTCCGGAACCGGGCTCGGGCAGTGCGGCGGCGGGGACCCCGGGCTGGTAGGACGACTGGTCCGCAGGGGGCTCGGGCGAAGCGTCCGGAACCGGCACCGGGATCGGGATCGGGCAGGGCGGCGACGGCAGGGCAGGGCAGGGCGGTGCCGGGTCGGGGCAGTGCGGTTACGGCTTCCGGGGCGGTTGCAGGGACCGTTGGCTGAGACGACGACTGGTCTGCGGAGGGACCGGCCGAAGCTTCCGGCGTCGGGTCCGGGCAGTGCGGGGCTCGCCGCGGGGCGATCACCGGGGAAGGGGTCCGGAAGGGCGGGACAGGCTCCGGCGGCGGGGATTGCGGGAGCGGGCCGGGCACTGGCGGCTGGGGCCGCGAGCCTGCGGCGGTAGGCGGCGCGGAGAGCGGGGAGGTTCTCGGCTGCGGCCTGCCCCTGCTCGTGGAGAGCGCGCGTGGTCCATTTTACGTGGAGGGCCGCAAGGCCGGCTTCGCGGGCGATCCCGCTTACGCGCTGGAGTCCGGGGCGGCCATAAGGTCATTGGGGGTTACCCGCGAGCACCTGCAGCTGGTAGCCTACAGGCTGGCCGCCGAGAGGAACCTCGGGGCGGGCATTATAGGAAAGTTTGTTGATGGAGAGAAAGGGCAAGGTAACGAGCTGTCGCATGGCAGGCGGGGGGGGCAATGGCCAGGGGAGCGAGGCTGGAAAGCCCTGGTTTGAGGCTGGAATGCCAGGGTTAATGATAGACTTGGCTGGGCAGAAAGTGCGAGGGTTCGCAAGCTGTCTGGAGTTGGGGTAGCAAGGCAGGGCAAAGGACTTAGCCTGGGTGATGGGGAGGCAGAACAGCCAGCCCCGTGAAGCGAGCGTAGCATATATAATTTATAGTGCAAAAAAAAATGGGAATTACGGCATAATCTTTTGCTGACATAATTATCTTTGAGCGCCAACAAGAAATTTCTGCCCTGATAAATAAATGATTTAGAAATAGAAACTAATACTTTATATTGCTAGTAGAATTTATTATTTTTTTTGACGAAGTAATACAGTGGTAATATTTTCAGGATTTGATGCAGCTTAAAATTGTCTATCATGGAAGGTTTAGGTTTCTTAATATATAAGGATAAGGAGTTGATTTACATGGAAACACTAAAGATTATCAAAATTTTGATTTCTCCTTCTGGGATAATTATTTTGCCCCAAAAAGCTATAAATATTCGTAACGTTGACGGATGCGGTTGAGTTTCACTTATATCTGATACTAACTAAGTGATATTGGCAGATCTTTTTTTGTGAATTAAAATACTTACAAAAAATCTGAAAAATCAGATATTGAAAAGTCTGGCTTTACTACTGAGAAAGCTATTGCAGGGATTCCCGGAAAATATGTAAAGAACCAAACATTCTTTTAAAAATAATAAAATTTTAAAATAAAGCTTGATTCCAAGTTATTGTTTCAGAAATTTTGAACGAGGACGGAGTGCCAATCAAAGCATTTCAAAAAGCAAGATAATTTTCTTATTCGCTTGTTTTATACTCATATGTTTTATGTGAAGTATACAGAGTTTTCAAT
>JAIRZX010000144.1 GCA_031267005.1 Deltaproteobacteria bacterium | reverse complement strand
CGCCGCGCCGCGCGCCTGCCGCCGTCTTAGCCTCCCTGCGGACCGGCTTGGCTTTCCGGCCACCGGCCGGAAAGCCGGAAGCGGGCGCCGAAGCCCCCCCAAACCTGCGAAATCCCTCCGCGAGGCGCGGTTTCGGCACGCCGGCAATCAGTTGCTGACAAAAAATGCCGCCCGGCTTATAATCTGCTAACGCCTTCCCGCGCCCTTCGGGCGGCCCCGCGCGTTTCGCCGGGGCTTTTCGCCCGCCTTTTTCAGGCCCTCCGCTCCCGGCTGGCGGCCCGACGCGCGGCCCGCGGCGCGCCTCCCCCCGCCTCGGGCGCTTCCGCGCCTTCGGAGGGATCCGGCGGCCCGCCCCGGGCGGCCCCTTTCCGGGGCAGCGGGGCCCCGGGGCGGCGGGCCCTTCCCGCGCCTCGAGGCGGCGAGGGCGCGGAGCTTCAAAACGGGGGGGGTCGGGGCATGCGCCTCTTATACTCTTTAATCTACACCCTGCTGTTCGTCGTGTCCCTGCCCGTCCTGGCGGCGCGCTGCGCGCTGAACCCGGCGTTCTCGAAGCACCTCAAGGCCCGCTTCGCGGGCCCCGGGAGGATACTGCCCAAGCTCGGGGGCAGGCCCAGGGTGTGGATCTGGGCCCTCTCCCTGGGCGAGGTGCTGTCGGCCAGGGAACTGGCGAGGAGGCTCTCAGAGGGGGGGGCGGACGTGGTGGTCACCTCCACCACGCTCGCGGGATTCGCGATGGCCCGCCAGCTTTTCCCGGATCTCGCCGTGCTCCCGTCCCCTTTGGACTTCCGCGTGTCCGTGAAAAGGTTCCTGGACTGCGTGGAACCGGACTTCCTCATGCTCATCGAGACCGACGTCTGGCCCGGCGTCCTGATGGAGCTCAAGAAAAGGGGGATCGGGGCCGCCTTCGCGGGCGCGAGGCTCTCGCCGCGCTCGTTTAGGAACTACCGCCGCGTGCGCTTCTTCTGGGGCAAGGTTCTGGCCATGTTCTCGCACATCGCCGTCCAGACCGAGGAGGACATGGCGATGTTCCTGGAGCTCGGGGCCGACCCTGCGAAGATCCGCGCCACCGGGAACCTCAAGTTCGACGAGGAGCCCGCGCCGCACGCCCCCGACGAGAGGGCGAGGATCCTCGAGGAAACCGGCTGGCCGGACGGCCGGTGGCTCGTGGGCGGCTCCGTGCATCCCGGCGAGGACTTCATGCTCCTGGAGCTATTCAGGATCCTCTCCCGCGGCAGGCCTGACCTGAAGCTCCTCATAGCGCCCCGCGACCGGCACCGCTTCGGTGCCTACCGGCGCCACGCGCGGGACGCCTTCCCGGGGGAAACCGCCGCCCGGAGCAGGCCCTCCCCGGAGGACGCCAAAGCCCGGGTCTTCGTCCTGGACACCCTGGGGGAGCTCAGGCGCTTCTACCTCCTCGGCGAGTGCGCCCTGGTGGGGAAGTCCTGGCCCGGCCGCCACGAGGGCGGCGGCCACAACCCCCTGGAGCCCGCCCTCCTGGGCGTCCCCGTCGTCTCGGGCCCGAGGATCCACAATTTCAAATGGATGTACCGCGCGCTCGGCTCCGAGGGGGGCGCGGTCGTGGCCGACCGCAAGGAGCTCGCGGGCGTCATGGGGGAACTCCTGGACTCCGAGGGCGCCTTGGCCGAGATGGGCCGCAAGGCCAAGGCCTTCGTCCTGTCCCACCGCGGGGCCGTGGCCAGGACCTTGGACTTCATAAGCCCCCCCGGCTGGACGCGCTCCGGCGGCGGGGGAACCGAGGCGGCCCCGGGGGCCGCCGGCAAGCTGGAGGCCTCATGAGGGTAGAGGGCATCTGGTCCCGGGACACACCCCCCCCGTCCTTCCTGAAAGTCCTGGGCGGGGCCTGGGGCTCGCTCATGTCCCGGAGGAGGGAGCTTTACCGCAAGGGCGCGCTCCGGTCCCGCAAGGCGCCCGTGCCCGTCATCTCGGTGGGGAACCTCACCGTGGGCGGGAGCGGGAAGACCCCCATGTGCGTCTTTTTGGCCAACGCCCTGGCGGACAGGGGCTGGAGCCCGGCGGTGGTCTCGCGGGGCTACGGCCGCAGGCGCGCCCTGGCCCTCCCGGACCCCGTGCTGGTCTCGGCGGGCGACGGGCCGCTGGTCCCCTGGGAACTTTCCGGGGACGAGCCAGCCCTGATCGCCCAGGAGTCCGGGGCCATGGTCCTCGTCTCGGCCGACCGCCTGAAGGCCGCCGTCGAGGCCGCGCGGCTTGGGGCGGACGTGGTCGTCCTCGACGACGGCTACCAGCACCTGAAGATCCGCAGGGACGTGGACATCCTGATGTTCCAGTCCGAGAACCACCTGGGCAACGGCAGGGTGCTCCCGGCCGGTCCCCTCCGGGAGCCGCTGTCCGCGAGCGACGACGCCGACATACTCTGCGCCGTGGGCCGCCACGTGCATCCGGCGCTGGAGCGCCTGGCCAAGGGGAGGCCGCTTTTCCGCCTGAGGCCCACCCCCCTGAGGCTCAAGGACCCGCGCTCGGGGGCCTCCTGGGGTTTCTCGGCCCTGGAGGGCGTGAAATTTTCGGCCTTCTGCGGCATCGCCCGTCCCTGGGGCTTCCGGAAGGCCATGGCGGGTCTCGGGCTGATGCCGGCCGCCTTCAAGGCCTTCCCGGACCACTGCCCCTACGGCCCCGGGGAGCGGGACTTCCTGGAAAAGCTTTTCCGCTTCACGGGCTCCAAGGCCCTCCTCTCCACGGCCAAGGACGCCGTGAAGCTGAGGGAGCTCAAAGCCCCCCTCCTGGTGCTCGAGGCGGCGCCCGTGCCCGACGAGCCGGAGTCGCTCGTAGACGCCATACTGGAGAGGCTCCCTCCCCGCGCCGCCCCTTGTTTCGGGCCTGAAGCCGGGCAGGCATCCGGGCCTGGAGCCGCGGCCGGGGGCTGCGCCCGGCCCGGCCCCCCGGACGCGGCGTGAGGGGCCGCGCGGCCGGGAACGGCGGCGCCGGCGGGGCCGGCTCGGTTATGTACGCCAGGGGCCTCAACTGGCTGGGGGACGCGGTCATAAGCCTGCCCGCCCTGGCCGCGGCGAAGCGCGGCTGGGAAGGAGGGCTCCTTGTGGCCGCCAGGGGCGCCGGCGCGGCCCTCTACCGGCTCCTGCCCGGAGCTGGCGAGGTCCTGGACGATCCCCGCGGCGCGGGAAACAGGCTGCGCCTCGCGGGGGAGCTGCGGAAGCGCCCGATAGCCATGGCGCTTTTGTGGCAGAACTCCTTCAGCGCGGCGCTTACGGCGCTCTTGGCCGGCATCCCCCGGCGGGCGGGCTGGAACCGCCACGGGAGGCGCTGGCTCCTCACGGACTGGAAGGACCCTTCCCCGGAGGATCTGGCGGCCCACGAGATCTTCTACCACCTGAAGCCGGTAGCCCTCGCGGGCATGGAAGCCCCCTTCTCGCTCCCGGCACTCCCCGCGCCTGGACTGCCCTCGCATGGACCCGGCGCGGCCGGGCCCCTGTCCCCGGAGCTCTCCGCTGAAGATCCCGCGCTTCCGGAAGGGGCCCACCCGGCCTTGCGGGCCGCCTTAGGCGGCGCCCCCGGAGCCGGGGCCCCGGACGGCGGATTCCTGCTCGCGCTGGCCCCCGGGGCCAGCTACGGCGGCGCCAAGCGCTGGCCTGCCGCGAGCTTCGCTCAGGCGGCCAGGCTCATTCTGGAGGGCCGCCGGGGAAGCGCCGTGATCCTTGGCGGCGCGGGCGAAATCGAGGCGTCGTCGGAGACCGAAAGGCTCCTCGGAGGGGGCCCGCCCTGCGTCAACCTGGCCGGGAAAACGGGCCTGGGGGAG
>JAIRZX010000591.1 GCA_031267005.1 Deltaproteobacteria bacterium | reverse complement strand
GGCAAAGGACTCGCGGGGGCCGCTGGGGCCAAGCGGCGGGGCCTCAAGGGCCGGGAAGGGCCGCAAGTACATTAATTTAGCACATTTCGGGGTGGCGGAACAGGCGAACTTCGTCGGTGAGGGGCCTTCCGGCGGACTCCCGGCGGAACCGGGAAGGGCAGGGCAGGAAGCCCCGGAGGGGGACCGCTGTGGTTTCCCCGCCCGCCGGGCTGGCGCATGCGGCCGGCCTTGTTGATTATCTCGCGCCTGACGAGGCAGGCGTTTATGCCGTTCAAGCCGCTCCCGCAGTTCCCCATGGCCGGGGCGCCGCCGAAGGCCGTGCGGCTGAAGCCGAAGCCGTCCTCCATCGCTAAGGAGTCGACGGCGCCGGTCAGGGCGCGGGCCCCGCAGAGGAAGTCCATGCCCACCGGGGCCGGGCCAGTCCGGGCTGGAGGCGGCCGCGAGCTTGCCCCCCCGGGAGATGACGATCTCTCCGTCGGCGACGATGTCGATGAAGACGGCGGTGCCGGGGCGGCTTTTAAGCCGGGCCGCCGGGCCGCCAGGATGCATGAGACGATGTCGCAGCCCGCGCGGCCGGAGATCACGGGCGCCTTCGCGGGCGGGGAGACGTTGAGCCTTTCCGCCGGGCGGGAGATGTCCGGCGCGAGCGAACGTCGGTCTGCAGGGGGGAGTGGGACAGGACCTTGGGGTTCGTCGCCGCTGGCAGGCGCAGCACGGCGAGCTGCCGGAGATGGCCGCGGCGGAGATCTTGAGCCCTGCCTCCGGCCCTGCGCCGGGCCCGGCCATGCTCGCCGGCCCCTCCAGGGCCGTCGTCCGGAGGTCCGGGAGGTTCTTGCGGCCGCAGCCGGCGCGGGTGACGCGGATTGCCACGTCCCCTCCGGTGGCGGGCTGGGGGTTCAAGGCCGTCTCCGGGCTGTGGCCTTCTCGTCCTCGAGGCCAGTCGTCGCGAGCGCGGGCCCCGTGGCGCCCGGGGCGAAGGCCGCCGACGGGGGGCAGGCCGGGCAGCCGTTTTCCTTGCTGGAGGACCGGGCGCGGAGCAGCTCGTCCAGCCGCGCCGGCGCCCTGCCGCGGCCGCGGGCGGCGTCCGCCGCTGCTGTCTCTTTCAAGGGCCGGCGTCGCGGGTTGCGACGCCCCCGCGTCCAGGCGGGCGGCAGGGTCCCGGCGGCCCGTGATGTCGGGATCGATCGCCAGCGGGGGGGGCGATCCCGTAGGGGCGCTCCAGCCCGTGGCCTTGATCGAGCTGAAGGGCGCCCGGTCCTCCAAGGCGACGGCGACGCCCCCGGCCGCCTTCCCCGCGCGGGACAGCCTCTTGCCCGGGAACCCGTCTGCTGGCTTCTGCTCCGCCGCGTCGGGGGGCGCCAGGGCGCCGTCGGCCTAGACTGTGCGCCTGCCGCGCTTGCCAGCCCCCCGCAGGGGGCCTCCAGGCGCGGCCTTTGGGCAGCGAGGTTCCCGAGGGTGGTCTTCCCCTCCTCGGCCGGGCGCCTGGCCTTCGGCGCCGGTCTGTTTTATGGTTACCTGGTATGACGTCACTGTAAAAAAGTCATTCTAGCCCTGGGTTTTGTTCGACAAGGGAACAATTCGGCAAAATAGGTCTTTGGAGGCTAACACTGGCTAAATATTTGCGCTGCGGTTCCAAATCAAGCGCCGGGGGCAACGTTGGATATGGAGAGGTGTTTTTTTCGCCGCGAAGGTCAGTCAGACATTTTTTTGCGCTTGCATCAAGTATGGTTCCCCTGCGAAAACTCTCCCCTTTCATCCGCCGTTATAGGGTCCTGAGAGAGTGTCGGCAAACCAAAAGGAAACGGTCCTGGCTGGACTAAATTTAGGATATTGAATTTTTCCCGTTATATTGTAATAAGGTTCCCATATCCGGCCGTCAGCCCGGGCAGGCTCCGGCGGAGATCTCTAGAGCTCTGAACTGCGCAGGCAAAGGGTTTCCGGGACGGAAAAGCCTTGACACGGCACCCCTGAAAGGATATTATCCCTTTCCGCTGGTGGAAAAAGCGTACGTCTACGAAAGACGCGAGGCCGGTCCCGGGGGCAGGCCCCCAAACCGGACCGCCCCGAGTCGCGATCGGCAACCCCCTCCTTCGGCGCCCCGGTCACGGGGCCCGCTTCCGGGCCCCCAAGGCAAGCGGCCGAAGGATTTCCATATAGCCAAAATGGCCAAGAAGGCCGCGTTCCGGAAACTGACAGCTTCCGGGGCGCGGCCTTTCCTTTTTTGTTTGCCTCCGATTCGCCTTTAAGCCTTTCCGTCCGGCGCTTCCGGGCCGCGCCGGGCGGGGACGGGCCGCCGGGCAGCGCGTCCTGAAGGGGTCTTAGCCTCCCTCGCCCCTTCGGGATCCGCGGAGCCCGGGCGGCCGAAAGGCAGGCCAGGGGAAAGGGATCCGCCAGGGTCGGCAGATCCGGCAACTCAGCAGTTTCCGCAGTTCCGCGGGGTTTTGCGAGATCCGGCTCCCCGGGCTCGGGAGCAGGCGGCTCGGGAGCATGCGGCTCGGAAGCATGCGGCTTTGGGCGGCACCCGTGTAGCTGCAGGCCGTTTTCTGCCCGGCCGGCCTCCCCCGGCCCGTCGGGGGGGGGCGGCCCTCGCCGGGCCCGCCGGGCGGGTTTCGGCCGCGCCCGGGACGGAGCGATGAGCATGCCGCGAAAAGTGACCGGCGCAGGGTTGCCCTTAAACCCGGAGTACGCTCTCTTACGGGAAGTCCCCCCCGCTCGCGGGGGAATCTCGACCCCTGGCTTGGCCAAGCCCCGTACCCTCCGCGACTGGCCTGAAGGGGACGGCTCGCGGGAGGCGGAAGGCCGTGGCCGTGGCCGGGGCCCCGGCGGCCCTGACGGCCCGGGGGGCGCCGGAAGCACCGTTCCGGAAGCCCGCGGGGAATCCGTAGGCCTCAGGCCGACGGCAGGGGAGGGCGCCTTAAGCCCTTACGGATACAGGGCGGGCCCCGGAGCGCCCTGCAGTCGCCTGGCCGGGCCCGAAACCGGGGAGGAGGGGACCGGGGCCTCATTCCGGCGGGGCAAGCTGAGCCTCGCCGAGGGGCAAGTGCTCCGCTCGGACGCGAAAGCCTTCCGGAAGGCCTGCGTCCTGGGCGTCCTAATCCACGCGGCGATAGCGTCAGCCCTGATTGTCGGAGCTTCCGGGACGCGGGAGCGGGAGTGGCGGCCCCTGGCGGTAGTGGACATGTCCCGCTTCGATCCCCTGGGAGGGCTGGGAGGGTCCGACGACGCCCTTCTCCGGGAGGAGGCGGCCCCGGTTCCGGAGGCTGTCGAGCCGGAGGCTGCGGAACCGGAACCGGAACCAGACCCGGAAGAGTTTCGCGCGATCGAGACCTCGTCGGAAAGGGTGGAACCCCTCCCTCCGCCCGCGGCCGCGGAAGCCCCCAAGGAAAGGCCCAAGCCCAAGCCGAGGGCGGTTACAGCGCCCTCCAGGGCGTCCGGCCCGCCGCCGGGGATGCAGGGGCCTGGCGCCGCCGCGCCGGGTTCCGGCGGGCCGGGCCCCGGCGGAGCCAGGGGAGGATCGGGCGTCGGAAATCCGGACGAGCTTGACGCCTATAAAGCGAGCGTGAGGAGGAGGCTTGAACGGAGGAAGAAGTATCCCCCCTCGGCCCAGGCGAGGAGAATGGCGGGGGTAGCGAGGGTGCGCTTCACCGTCCGTAAGGACGGGACCATCAGTTCGTCCGCCTTGGTAGAGAGTTCCGGGCACGGCGTTTTGGACGACGAGGCCATGGCCCTGTTGGCGAGGTCCTCGCCGCTGCCGCCCATCCCGGACGGCGCCGGTCTGGACTCGCTCGACCTTACGGTGCCCCTCAGCTTCTCGCTAAACTGACTCCCGCCCGCGCGGCTGACCGGCGCGGGCGGGGCTAGCCTTCCCGGGCCCAGGCCCGGGGATCCTTCCGGCGCGCGGGAGGCCGGCCTGTCAAGGCATACCCCAAGGCCTCTTGCGACCGGAAGTCCTTTTATGTCCGC
>JAIRZX010000589.1 GCA_031267005.1 Deltaproteobacteria bacterium | reverse complement strand
AGCCCTCGGCCGATCCCTCCGCGTCCATGGCGGCCGAGAGCTCCTCCAAATAGGCCTGGTGCCCGGGGCCTCCCGGCCTCTCCAAGACCGCCAGCGCCGGGCGGGCCCTGGAGGCGCCGCGCACGGAAAGCGCCAGCCCGCCCTGGGCCGCCGAGGGTCCCTTCTCCAAAACGGCCCCCTCCGGGAGGGCGGCTTCAAGGAATGCCAAAAGCGGCAGTTTCTCGCCCGCGCCGGGGATGTCGCCCAAGGGGGCCCTCCAGTCGCGGGAGTTCCACCGCCACTGCCTCTGGAACTCCTGGAGCAGGAGCGTCATGTCCGGGCCTTCCCCCCCGCCGCGGCAAGCCGCCTTGAGACCCGCCGGGGGGCGGATGTGGGAGGTTAACGCCCTCAAAACCAGCTCCCGGCAGATGCCTCCCGCCGGGCGGAGCCGATCGTCCCAGCCGGCCGAAAGGAGCCCCATATCGAGCGCGACGGCGGCCCCGCCTCCCGAGAGCGCCTGGCCGGCCCCTCCCCCGCACAGGGCGTCCGAACAGGCCCGGCGCACGCCGGGGTCGGCCAGAAGGCCCGCCAGGCCCCTCAGGTGCGCGGGGGTCTCCCGCAAAAGAACCCTAGCTGCCTCGTTTACCGCGGCCGCCGTGAAAGGGGCCTTGGGGTCCCCGTGCAGGACGAAGTCCAGGGCGGTGGAGACGAGCGCGTTCACGAGCCACGGCCCCCCCTCGGTCCAGTCCCAGAGCCGGAGCTTGGCCTCCTCCTCAGCGGGCGGGCCTCCCGACGCGGCGTTCAGCTCGCAGAGCTTGTCTATGTCGGCGAAACTGAAAGGCTGGAGCGTTACCTCCCGGGCCGCCGCGAAGGGGCTCAACCCCAGCTCGGACCGGCCCCGGCCGCGCCCCCGGCCCCCGCCTGCGCCGCCCCCGTTTCCGGCGGAAGGCCTCCGGGCCTCCTCCAGCCGGGGGCCCCTCAGCCCGAAAAAACCCACCGAACGCGGGAAGGCCTCGGGCCTCCCCGCGGAGAGCCCCACGGCTATCTGGTCCAAGAGCGACTGCAGCGCGTTCCCGGAAAGCATGTCGATGTCGTCCACGAGCAAAACCAGGGGCCTGTCCAGCGACGAGCACAAACGCTCAAGCGCCTTCCTAACGCCCGAGCGCGGGCAGGCGCGCGGATCGGCCGGGATCTCCAGGGCGGCCACCATAGGGTCCTGGTGGGCCTTCAACGCCGCGTTCAAGGCCTCCGCGAACAGCCTGGCCCCCAGCCTTCTCCCCCGGGCCCCCCTGGCCTCCTTGAGGGTCATGTAAAGGGAATGGAAGCGCCCGCCGGCCGTTATCTCCCGCGCCAGCTCGAGGGCCAGGGTGGTCTTTCCGGACTGGCGCGGGCCCTTCAGGAAAAAACAGGCCCCGTCCTCGGCCATCTGGCGCACGACCGGGGCGCGGTCCACCGCCGGCACGGCGAAGTGCCTGGACGGGCGGCAGGGGCCGCATGTATTGAAGAATTTTTGGAAGGAATCCTCCAAGACTTACCTCCAGCCGGACAAGGTACTCCGAAGCAGAACACTTCTTACCTCAAACCGGCGGAAATATCAAATCTCCGGCGGCTTGCCTTTTTTGCGGCGCGGGCTTACCGCCGTCGGGCGCCGTGCCGCCATACGGGCCCCGGACGCGGGGGAATGGGGAAAAAGCGCCTGGCCGAGCGCGGTCGGCACCGTCGAGAACCCCGATCCAGCTTCGGACGGGCTGAAGCGCCGCGCCCGTCCACTTGGCAAAACCGCCAAATTACCTCGCCTTGCCCTTTCCCGTCGCCAGTGAAAATACGTCGCCTCGATTCCGTTTCCCCTCCCGCTTTCTGACCTTGTCCATGACGATCAATATCTGTATTGCATTTATTTGCCAGTTCGAAAATTTTTTTGCATTAACTTTTTACTTAATCTTTTGCTAGTATTTGCCAATATATTTCAATTTTTTCATTTGATAATTGATATTTCCATGGCAGTGTTTATTTCCATTTCCTTATTCACGTCAAAAAAAATTTCAATAGAATCATTTTTTTTGTGTCCATGCCACTAAATAATCCGGTCAGTATTTCGTTTTAATATTTGAATTTTGAATTTCCAATCCATTGAAAACGCCCAAGTCCAGCTCGCAGGCAATAACCATCGGGCTCTACCGTTTCCCGATAACTCTCCGAAGGCTTTCATAGCTAACAAAAAATTAACTTTTCCCTTGCCGCTCCCGCGACTGGCCTAACGTAGCTCGCACAGGAAAACTTATGCGCAGCGCACTCCTTTATTCACTCGCTTGACTCCAGTCAAGAGGCGCAGCGTTCCCGTTCATTTTATCCTGGAAAACAAATCCAGTTGCCGCGCGTTTGGCCGAATTCAGGGGCTGCGAGACAATTTAAATTACAAGGCGGCTGTCGGGGGGCGACCGCGATGAGCACGAGAGGACATAGGAAAATCCTCCTTTCGCTGGAATTATGAATATTTTGTAATGTAAACCGTTGGCCAAAAAGGATTTCAGGAGATCTCTCAGATCGCGCGTAATTGGCTGCATACTGGAATATTTTCAAAATATTCTGGACACGGCTGCGTAACGCGGCTATCATGTGCGAAGGAAGCATAGGCGACCGGGCGCAAGCGCCCCGGCGCCACGCGCCGGGCCTCGGACACGCCCGGGTGCCAGCGTCACGCGCAGATTCCGGTCTCTCTGCCGGAACCCGCCCCCGCAACGGACGCGCGGCACCACGCGCCTTAAGCTTCCTGTCGTCGCGCGCAGACGGCACAGGCCTGGCCGCGCGCGCACGGATCGCCCCGACGGCCCGCGGCCGCGGCCCTGAGGACTCCCCCCCTCCGCCGCGCCCCGCCGGGGCTTTTTTCCGCGCCGCCTCAACACGACAGAGGCCGCCGCCACGCCCGAAACGGAGCCAGCATGCAGAAGTACAACCAGCGCGGATACCTTTACAGGCCAGGCGCGCCCGGCCTAGTCTTCGCAGCGGCCGTTACGCTCGCATTATCGGCCGTTCAGCCCGCGCCCGTCGCCGCGTCAGCCCCCCCCGACGGGACCTATCACGCCCAAAACCCGGCTTTGTACGATCCCGGAACCGCTCCCCCGCAGGATCCCCGCGCGGACTACGGGCAAACCCCCGTTTACCGCGTCGAAGCCAGCGGCTCCGACGGCATCCCGCCCGATAATGGCTCCCGGGGCCGGGACGCCGGGGCGCCCTCCCCCGCCCCGGCTCAGTTGCAGCCCGAAACCGACCCGGAAAGGGAGCAAGGCGAGAGCCGGCTCCACCCGGAGCAACCGGCCGATCCACCGGAATACGCAGCGCTGCCGCCTGCCGCTGACGCCGGGGAAGCTCCCGCCCCGCCGACGCCTTCCTCCGCCCGTCCCGCATACTCCCCTGACGGGGTCCAGGGCGCGGCCGCGCCTTCCCCCACAGTCCCGCCCCCTTCTCCGGCGGCGGCTCCCGACGCTCCCGCCGCGTCTCTCGCGCCGCCAGCCTCCCGGCCCCTCGTCCTCACGCCCGGGGCGGCGCTCCCGGCTTCGCCGCCAGCCGCCGAGGCCCCTCCAGCGCCTCAGTCCCCAGCGTTCCCGCCCGAACCTGTGTCCCCAGGGCCCCAGACCCCGGCGTTTCAGCCGCCAGCGCTTCTTCCGGAGCCTTTCTCCCCAAGGCCCCAGATCCCGGCGCTTCCGGCACCAGCGCTTCTTCCGGAGCCTTTGTCCCCGGCGCCCCAGACTCCAGCGCTTGTTTCCGATCCTTTGTCCCCAGCGGCTCAGTCTAAAGCGACCACTCACGCGACTTTCTCTTCCGGGCTTCCGGCTCCAGAAGCGGAGCACGGCCCTCCGGGCCCGGTTCCAGCCGTCCCGGCCCTGACTCCCGCGCCGTCGCCCGATCTGCAAGCGGCAACCCTTCAGGAAACCGACCCGCCCGGAGGGCTCAAAGGCCCCTCCCCCAGGGAAGGACCGCCGCCCCCGCCTGCCGGGATGCCCTCCTTCCCAGGCGCGCGGAGTGGCCCGGGCGGCCCTCCCGCGCCGGGCCCGCCCCCCCGGGACGGGGGCTCGGACGTGCAGTCTGAAGCGCCGGGCCGACTTTCGGAACTGAGAAGGCTTTCTTTCGGCGGGGATTTGGAAAGCCAGTTCTCCCTGGGTCTGATGGCGGCGGAGCCGTCCTTGGACGAACCGGGCTTGGAGGAACTCGCGGGAGAGCTTCCGAAGGCAGTCCGCTCGCTAGCGAAGGCCTCCGGCTCCGGGAACCCGGAAGCCCTGAACGCGCTGGGGCTGTGCTACGCCGGAGGCAGGGGGGTCCCTAAGAACCTGAAAGAATCGGCCAGGCTGTTCTCCATGGCGGACAAAGCCGGCTTCATACCCGCTACGGTCAACCTCGCGCTCTCCTACGGGAACGGCGCTGGGGTCCAGCTGGACTACAACATGGCTTTGGAACTCTTCGAAAAGGCAGTCAAGGCCGAAAACCCCGTCGCATGGTACAACCTGGGGCTTGCCTGGTACAACGGAGTAGGGACCTCGGCGAACCCGGGGCAGGCCGCATTCTGCTTCGAGAAGGCAGGCAAAGGAGGGGTGCGGGACGCCCACGCGGCTTTGGGCTACATGCTGCTGGAGGGCTCAGCCGGGAAGCGCGACTGCCCGAAGGCCTTGGACAGCCTGGAAAAGGCTGCCGCCTTGGGCTCCAAGACCGCCATGTTCGCGATAGCTACGGTCTGGCACAACGGCGACTGCGGGGCGGCCGACCCTGACAAGTCCATGGAGTGGTTGAAGATAGCCGCCGACGCCGGCCACCCGCTCGCCATGCGGATAGTCAGCGGAAGCTCCCCCGGCGCCGGCGGCAAGGGGACCGCCGGAGCGGGAGGTTCCAAGAAAGGCAAAGGAGCGAAAGGGTCAATTCCCTCTGCCAATCCGAAACCCCCGGCCTTCTGCGGGCCTCCCCCGTCCCTCCCGCCCGGGAGGTGAAAGGCGAGGCGGAGAGGCTTTCCGGGTCGTTTCGGGGGTATCGGAGCGATGGTCTGGCGCGTGGATTCGCCACGGCGTCGGGGGCGGGAGGCGGATAAGGTTCCAGCTCCCGTTAAGCCGCGCCTGGCTAAAACCCGGGCAGAGCCTCTCCCTTGGCGGAGGCAACCCAATTGCGAGGACATGGAACGGTCCGCCGTTAAGCTCCCGCGTCGATATCTTCCAAGCGCAGGAGCCATTCAGTGATTATGCCATCCTCCATAATAACCGCCAGCTGGCCCTCGCAGAAACGATCTTTCCGGACTACGAACATAATGTACGCGACTGCCGTGTGCGCGTCGAGGCACGCGGGATCGGGACGATCTTTCGCCCTTTTGGTGCTTGCGCCCTTCCTCTTTAGCACCCCGTCGTAGTCGTTAAGCCCGTACTCCGGATGACAATAGTCGAAAAAGTAAACGGCAGACACAAAGTGTGAGACAAGAGAGTCCCAAGTCTCGTTGCAAACGCGGTAGGGATGCTCGACAGTCCCGTACCCGGAATCGTCGCGCTCCCATCTTCCGTGCGAGGACGCGCAGGCGGCCAGCCTCGGCCCTATATCGGTGAGCTCCCTGTACGCCCCGTCCCTGCGCGGCGCGAAGCGTTCCCAGGAAAGCGCTATCGCGCGAAGATCCCCGTCGAGCATGCCCATGGCCCGGACGCGGAGATTTTCCGGCACGCTGAAGCAAGCACCGGCAATGGCGCCGGCCATGGACGCTACGGTCGGGCTGTCCCCGCCCAGCGACGCCGCCGAACGGAC
The DNA here is from genome assembly GCA_031267005.1 of Deltaproteobacteria bacterium. Taxonomy (GTDB): domain Bacteria; phylum Desulfobacterota; class Desulfarculia; order Adiutricales; family Adiutricaceae; genus JAIRZX01. Next base: position 1,373 of record JAIRZX010000589.1, on the reverse strand, counting down.
CGCCTCCTCGTAGGAAGTTGATTCGAGGAAACACTCTATGGCCAGCGGGACGGTGCCGCCGCATGTCGCGTCGAACCTGTACCCCGCTGGAAGATCGGAGATCCGGAAGTTTAAAGGATAGAATTCTCCGGTGATCTTTTCTCGGATCCGGCGGGCGGGCTTGCCGTCCCGGGCCATGCAGATCGCGACTGCTAAGGCCCGGGCGCCCCTGATCCCCTCCTCGTGGTCGTGAGTGAGCGAGCAGAGCGTTTCGGCCGTTAGCGACGCGTCGCCGCAATCGTCTGCGGCCAGCCCGGCGGCGGATGCCCTCGCGGCGCCGCCGCTCCCGAAGCTCCCGAAGGGCCCGGCACCGTCCTCTCCGAGCCATCCGAGCATCCGGGCGCCCAGGACGGGAAGCTCGCGCCCGGAAGCCAGCGTCCGCATGCGCGAGGCAGCGATAACGCCCAGCAGAGCCCGGTATCTGTCCCCGTCCCCCATCGATCGGGCTCCCGCCCCGGAAAGCCTACCGGTTTCCGGCGGACCTTCAGGCGGCCCGGGGGCCCGCCGAGCGGGGAGTGCCCGCGAGGCCGTCGCGACGTACTCGAGCGTTGGCAGTCCGCTCCAGAGCGCTTCGCAGCGAGACGCGCCGCTTGCTTTCATCGGGACCCTCGGAGCGGGAGCGGGAGAGGGAAAAGCGGATTTGGCCGCCATAACCGCGTCGGCGCAGGCCAGGGTCATGACGCTGATCCCAGTAGGGCGCGATCCGGACGAAAACAGCTCGAAGCCTGGCTTCGGGCGTTCCCCCGGACTGAAACGCGACCCTATGATGTCGCCCACAATTGACCCCATGACCATAACTTCGGTTCCTCCCTGACTCCGGGGACGAATTCAGGCCGACGGCCCCGTAGCCGTCCCGCTCCCCAAGCCAGCGATGGGCAACGCCAATCCCGGAACCCTCAAATCATATCCCCTTCACAATCCTTTTTCAAAGCCAAAAATTAACGTGAACCTGCCGCGTCCGATAACTGACGGGGCCCCGGCCCGCCTCCCGCGCTGGCGCATTGCCCCGCATTGCGCCGCATTGCCCCGCATTGACCCGCATTGCCCCGCATTGCGACAGAATACCAAGCGGCTTGCTTTAGGGACCACGATCTGAAAACTTTTCGAGGTTTAAAAGTTTAGACTAAGGGCCTGTTCAGAAATTAACTGGACATTTTGATTTAATATTTTTAAACTATTTGTTAAACAATGTGTAATTCCATTCGCCATAAAATTTTTCACGTAGGAGATTTAATGAGTTCATTTCTTGATCAGACACTATTTTTCCCAATGCATATTTTTTATGGTCTAGTCTGCATTTGACCTTTAATCCTGTTGATGTTGTAGTATGGCTT
>JAIRZX010000558.1 GCA_031267005.1 Deltaproteobacteria bacterium | reverse complement strand
CTCCCCCCCCGGCCCCCCCCGCCGTACCGCGCAGGCGGCAACTCCCCGAAGCGCCGCCGGCCCCCTTCCCGGAGTCCGGGAAGAAGAGGCGGACAGAGGCAGACGGACGGCGGAGCTCGCGCCCCGGCTCGCCGTCCAGGCAGAACCGGGCAGAACCCTTACGGGATTTCCTTTAGGCCTCCCGTCGCGAAGAGGCCGCCCACGTTGACGCGGGCTATCGCGCCGACCGCCGCGCCCGCCTTGCCGCCGCGAGAAGGCACCCCGAAGGGCGACGGCCACAGGAACCTCAAGAGCGCCTTGGCGAAGGTCCCCTCGTGCTTGAAAACTGCGGACGGCTTAAGGGGGTGCCCCATGCCCGGCCTAGCTTCGCCGCCGCCCCGCCAGGATCCCCCGCCGCGCCCGCGGCGGCCCCGTTAAGGACCCAGGCGCCCGCACCCGGTGCCGACGCGGCTTGTTAGCCGGGCACGGCCAAGGCCTCGCCGCCCCCGCCTCCGAGACAGCCGCGGCCCCACGCCTCCTAGTCAGCCGCGGCGCCCCCGCCGGACGGCGCGGACCCCGTCCCGCCCTCAGGGAGGGAGAGCTGAGAGGCCTTCTCGGACGCTGACCCGAAGGGAGGCGGCGGTCCGCCAAGAAACCGGCCCGGACGCCGGAAGCCGGGCGGGGCGACTCCAAAACCCGCCGCCGGCTTTAACGGCGCCGCCGGGCGGGACTCGGCTTCAGGGGCCTGCGGCCCCCCGCGCGCCAGGAACCCCGGGCTATTCGGTCCCCACCAGGTAGTTCCTTCCGTCGAGGGAGAAGGCCACCGGCACAGCCTGGGTCAGGTAGGCCATCTGGGACGGCGCTAGGCGGCGGGAGAGTTCGAAATATTCCGGCCCGAACCTCTTTACTGGGGCGAGGGCCTCGACGTCGGTTTCCGAGAGGCTTCCCTCGATCAGGCGCCCACCCTTGAGGAAAAAGGCCCTCCCGTCGATGACGGTCGGCGGGACGAGCTTTGATTCCTGCGCGTAGGCGTCCAGGCGCGCCCTCGCAGCCATTTCACGGGCCTGTTCCGCGGCCGGTTTCGGCGCGGCGAGGGGCGCGGGGGACGCGGCCAGTTCCGCCCCAGCTTCCCGCTGCCAGTTGGCGTCGGCCCCCTTCACCTCGTCCAGCTGCCTCAGGTTCGCCGCAGCCCTCCGGGAAAGCTCCCCCCCGTCGCCCAGGGCCTGGGCCTCGGCGGCCAAAAAGCTCGTGTACGGGGTCATGATGCCGTAGCGCCTGGAGAGCCCGACGAGCTCGTCCACCAGCTCGGGGTTGGGCTCGGGCCTGGCGGCCAGGTCTATCTCCTCGATTATCTGGCCGGCCCGCCTCTGGGCCCACAGCAGGGCGATCTGCCCACCGTTCGCGACGGGGCCAGAGGCGAAATCGGCCGGGTACTCGAAGGTCCGGCCCTCCCCGCCCGACCGGCCGGAAAGCTTCATGACGGCCTTGCCCCCGGAGGGGTAGCGGCCGGCCACGGCCAGCTGGGAACCTTGGAAGAGATCCGGGAGCGAGGCCGGTATGAGCCGGTTGGTCGCGATTCCCGTGTCGAGGACGGGCTTCACGAGCGCCGGGGAGGTGAGCTTGTTGAAGAACGCGCTCACCTTGTCCTCGATGTCCTCTCTCGGCGCCACGAATGCGCTCTGGCCGGACGAGCCGCCGGAGAGCCGGCTCAGGAGCCGGGCGTTCACGCCGTCCCCCACCCCGAAGGCGAATATCCTCACTCCCCGGCCCCGGTCGGCCTTTTTCGCGGCCTCCGCCAGCTTGAACTCGTCTGTCACGCCTTCGGTGGGCTCCCCGTCGGTGAGGAGGATCAGATAGGCCGGCTTGTCGCCCAGCTCCTGGCCCAGGGCGGCGGCGATGGCCCCTTCGATGTTGGTGCCGCCGCCGCTCCTGAGCGAGCGGACGTAGGCCGCTGCCTCTTTGCGGGCCTCCGGGCTCATGAGCTCGAGCTCCGGCCTCCACACGGAGACGTTCGTGGCGAAGTCGACCAGGCTGAACGAGTCTTCGGGGCCCAGGCGCTCGAGCACGTACGCCAGCGCCGCCTGGGCCTGCTTGAACTTCGCCCCGGTCATGGAACCGGAGCGGTCGAGCGCGAAGACGACGGTCTTGGCAGGCTCCGGCCCTTCCGCCCTCGCGGGAGGCTCGGCCAGAAAGAGGAAATAGCCGTCCTCGCCCTTTTCCGGCTTGTGGCTCAATAGCATGCCGCCCATGGGCCCCGGGCTTTCCTGGTAGTGGAGCTGGAAGGAGGGGAGCGGGGGGGCCTTCTCCAGGACCAGCTCGGCCGTCGCCAGTTCCCCTTCCCGCGAGACGCCCACCCCTTCCTGGGGCGAGAAGAGGGCCCCGACCGAGGCGCCCCTGATCCTCACGGTTATTTCCTGGCGTCCCACGGTCCTTCCCTGCGTGAGGGAGCCGGCGAGGGGGAAGTCGAGATCGACCCGCCCGCCGTCCTTGGGGAGGAGGTATTCCATGGAGAGGTCGAGGGTGGCCTCTGCCCCCTTGGCCACCGGGAAGGCGCGGGCCCTGAAGAGGCCGTGGCCCGCGAACTCCAGGAGGGCCGGGTCGCGGAGCCGGGACACTATCTCCTCGTAAATCCGCTGCGCCTCAGCCCTGGGGTAGATCTGCCCGGCCAGCTCCTTCCCGTCTGCCACCAGCGTCAAGCCGCCCACGGCGCCGTCCAGGGGCAGCGGTACCAGGCAGTCGAGCTCGAGGATCCCGCCGCCGGTGTTCCGTACGGTCTGGCTCAGGAGGACCCTGGCCCGCTGGCCGCTTACGTCCACGGAAAGCCGGACGCTCACGACTTCGTAGGACTGCGCGGGCGGCCTGGGAGGGAAAACGGCCGCCTCGGGCGGCACAGGCCGGACCGCCCCCCCCTCCTGGGCGGACGACGGGAGGGCCTGCGACAGGCAGGCGAGGAGGCAGGCCGCGGCGAGCGCCGGGGCAAAGCGGGGGCGGGAGGCATCCGAAGCGCGGCGGTACGTTCTGGGCATGTCTTGCGGCTTTCTGGCACTTTCTGCCGGGACGGGGAGGACGGGAACCCTCCCAGGCGCCCTCCGCGCCGGCCGGCGGACGGCAGGACGGGAGCGGCGGGACTGAGGCGGCGAGGCCATGGTTTCAAACCTGGAAAAACAAGCGGAAAGCCGCGACGGCTACGCCGCCCGCGGAAAGGCGCCCGAGCCGCCCGGTTGCGGCCGGCTCTCCGGCCAGGGCTGGCAATCGGCAAGCGGGACCGGGTCCTAAACATCCAAAACATAGCAACAACGCGGCGAACATGCAATCGCCGGGTAGTCATGGCCCAGCGCCGGACCGCGCCCGTCCGAGGCTGGAGGGCCGGCTCCCGCCGCCTTAAACGGAACGAAACGGGCCGCGCGGCGCCGGAACCGAGCAGGCAGGGTTTCGCTGCAGCTGAATCCATAATTCGATTCCGCCTTCGCTCCTTTCCGAGAGGGAGAGCCAGGCCGCGCCCAACATCCGGCGCTGACGCGCGCTTCAGTCCGCCTCCTCCGGAACGCGGTCCGGCGCCGACAGGCCGCCCGCAGCCGCCGGCTTCGTTTAGCTCGCGGCGCGCATCTTCCCCGGCTAGCTCGCGGCGCGCACCTTCCCCGTCCCCCCGGCACGTGAAATTTCCGCGCGGCTTTGCCGTTCCCTCTCCGGGGCGCACCTTCGCCGCTCGCGCCGCGGCAGGCTAGGGATTTGTTTTCGATCTGGTTTGCCGGTCCTTTGCAACCCGCGCTCTTCAAGGCCAGCAAGTTTCGGGCCTGCCCGTTTCCGGCCAACACGTTTCCTGCAAGCCAATTTCTGCCATCCCGTTTCCGCCGCGCGCGGCGGCTCGGGCTTTTAGGCGCGCCCCCGTTACGGCCCAGCGCCGCCAGGGAGGGGTCCCGGCCACCGCTTCCCGCAGAACCCCGCGCGGCGTTTCGGGGAAAACCGCCCTGGCCCGAAACGCGGAACCCCCCACAGGCGTTAAGCGGCCGTTTTCCCGAACTCGCCCCGGCCGGTCCCGGGCCGCCCGCGCGGGGACCGGCGGACGGCTGGCCCGTTTCTTGCCATCAAACGCAAACCCCTTTATAATTTTAACGTTCATCGGCCGGAGGCCCTCCAGCACGCTCGCGCCCGGGTCCGGCGACGTCGGCCCCCCACTCCGGTTTCAGGTTCCCTGACGCCGTCCCCGGCCCCCCCGCGCGAGTCCAGCTCCGATAACGCCGGCCCCGGCTCCCCCGCGCCTGTCCCGGTCCCCGCCGGCCCTTCCGCCGACTGTGGCGCGCCGCGCTTCAACTGCTTACAATTCGGGCGATTTTGATATATAATCATCCCAATTGGATCCCTTAGGCCAGCGGCCTCCCGCCCGGGCCTTCCGCGCCTTTGCGCGGGGACGCGCCTTGCGCCCTCCGGCCCTTAAGCCCTCCGCTCCCGCTCCCGGCCCCCCTCCGGGGCTTCAAGGCCCCGTCCGGGGACGCCCCGGCGCCCCCCGCGTGGTTACCTAAATGCCTGCCAAAGCCCTAAGTGCGGCCCCGGCCGCCCTCCTCTGCGCGGCCCTGTCGATGGCCCTCTCCGGTTGCGCCATGATGCTCACCGTGCCCGGCGAACAGATGCCGCCCACCGATTTCGACATAGCCGAGCTCGCCCCGGGGAGCCTGAACACCCCCGTCACCGACTACAGCTGGTCATACACCCCGGGCAACACCCACGTCCGCGTGAGGGGCACCGTCTTCAACGACACGGGCAAACCCCTCCAGAGCGTCATGGTCATGGCCGTGCTCCATGACCAGAAGGGCGACCCCATAGCCTACGGGCAGTCCTACCTGAACACCTCCTACCTGTCCCCCGG
>JAIRZX010000535.1 GCA_031267005.1 Deltaproteobacteria bacterium | reverse complement strand
GTCCCCCCCTCCCCCGTTTCCCCGGCGCCCGCCGCCATCCCTTCCCCCGAAACGGCCCAGACGCTCGTCATCGAAGGCGTGGATCTGGAACTGGGGGTCTCCCGCACGGGCGGATCGCGCAGGCGCTACATGGATTTGCTCAAGGTCTTCGCGGAGGACTGCCGGGCCGTTTTGCCCAACCTCGCCCGGCCGCCAGCCTCCGACCGCTGCCTCCCTCCCTTCGTCCCTTCCGCCGAGGGGGGCAACCTGGACCGCCCGGTCTTCCGCTTTATACCGGGAAGCCTCGCCATGGAACCGCGCGCTCCTCTCCCCCCGGCCGCCGAGGGCGCCGGAAACGGCGCGGGCCCCCACGCGCCCGCCCCTCCCGTCGGCACGACCGGCGCGGACGACGGCGCGGCGCGGCCCTTTTCGATGTCGGAGTTCACCTTCGTCACCCGGACGCTCAAGGCCGGGCTCTCCAGCATAGGCGCCTTGGAGCTCTCGCGGGAGGCCCTGATGCTGGAGAAGGCCGGGCGCTCCTGCGACCACGGCTTCATCAGGCTCCGCCTGCCCGGTTTCCGGAACAAGCTCGAGATGCTGGTGGAGGGCGCGGAGGTCGCTGAGGGCGCGGAGACGGCCGGGGCGCCTGATGACGGCGCGGGGGAAAGGCCCCTCCCCCTGCCCATGCTTCCCGAGGCGGCCTTGGAACCGCCGCCGGCCGCGTTTCCCCAGGCGCAGGCCGCCGCCGTCGGCCGGGACGGCCTGGGCGGAGTCCCCGCCGGCCGGCGCGGTTCGGCGGGCGCGGCGGGCCCCGCAGTCCTCTTCGAGGAGCTGGAGAGGCTTAGCTCCGCTCTCGGGGCGAGCGAAGTGGAGGCCGTCGACGCGGCCATCCCGCTCATACTTACGGGGGCGGGCCCTGAAGGCGTGCGGCGGGAGGCGAGGCGCTTGGCCGGGCTCGCGAGCAGCTCGGGCTTTGCGGCGGCCCCGGCCGCCGCCCGGGGGCCCGTCGGGGACGGGAAGGACGGCTGATGGAGGGAGGCGCCGGAGAGCGGCTGAAGGCCTTCATGGGAAGGCACACGGTATTCGTCATGTTCCTCGTGTCGCTGGGGGCCGTGCTAGCGCTCTCGGTCTACACCGGGCTCATACTGCGCGACTACATGTCCGCCCAGGAGAACGACTTCGTGGCTAGGATGAGCCGCCTGGCCGTGTCCCTGGCGGGCATGACGACGGGGGAGGAACTCGCCGGCTTCGCCTCGGCCGAGGACGTCGCCCTGCCCGAGTACGGGGAAATGAAAGCCAGGCTCAGGGAGTTCGGGCTGAGGACGGAGGTCCTGTACGCCTACTATTTCCGCATAGGCGGGGACGGCAGGGTCCATTACATTATAGACAACGACTTCGACGAGGGGACCCGCGTGGGGCTGGACACCGCGCCGGTGGATTTGGAGGAAGAGAGCGGCGCGGAAGGGGCCTGGGAGCGCGGGGAAATCGTCTGCGAGGGCATAGGGGTCTACTCGGAGGGCTGGGAGGGCATAGCGAGCGCCTACGCGCCCGTGAAGCGGGCGGACGGGTCAATCGAGGCCGTGGCGGGAGTCGACATGGACGACAGGGTCCTGAGGCTCGCCAACTCCCGCATGACGCTGTTCCTTTCCGTCCAGATCCTAGCGGTCCTCCTGGTTTCGGCCTGCGGGCTCGCCTCGATACTTTCCAGCCGCGGCTCGGCCAGGCGCGCGGAGGCGGCGATGAAGGCGAAGTCGTCCTTCCTGGCCCGCATGAGCCACGAGATCCGCACACCCATGGCGGCCGTGGTGGGCCTGGCCGAGCTAGCCCAGCGGGAGTACGGCGCCCCGAAGGCCTTGGAGCGCATAAACGGCGTGGCGAAGGCAGGGGCGGGGCTCATCGCCGTCATAGACGACATCCTGGACATCACCAAGGTGGAGCAGGGGGCAGTGACGCTGAAGGCCCACCGCTACTCCACCCACGCGCTGATAACCGACTCCGTGGCGGTGGCCCGCGTCCGCATAGGCGAGCGCCCGGTGGAGCTGGAGGTCGCGGCCCCGCCGGATCTGCCCTGCTCGCTTTACGGGGACGGCGGCCGTGTGAAGCAGATACTGTTAAACCTCCTGAACAACGCCGTGAAGTTCACTCCGAAGGGGCGCGTCAGCCTGACTGTCTCGGCCAGTCCCGCCGGCCGCCCCGAAAGGCGCCCCGCGCGGCCGCAAGCGGACGGCTCCCCGGCCGGGGAGCCGCTGGCGCAGGCGGCGGAGGCTCGCGGCCAGCTTGACGGGTCCGCCGAGCCCGGCGGGAACGCCGCGACTGCCGGGAACGCCGCGCCTGCCGGGAACGCCGCGCCTGCCGGGAACGCCGCGCCCGGCGGGAACGCCGCGCCCGGCGGGGACGGGGAGCGCTCCGGGTACGCCGCCGAGCGCGCCGCCCTGGAGGACGCGGCGGAGGACGCGCCGAAGTCCATGGAATCCGTGCGGCTCACTTTCCGTGTGGAGGACACGGGGGTCGGCATCAAGGCTTCCGATCTGAAGAAGCTCTTCAAGGAGTTCTCGCGCGGCGACGCTTCCGGGGCCCGGGGCGTCGAGGGCACCGGGCTGGGGCTCTCCATTGCCCGCTCGCTCGCCCGCGCCATGGGAGGCGACGTCTCCGCCGCGAGCGAGTTCGGGAAGGGCTCGACGTTCACGGCCGAGATCGTGCAGAAGGCTGCCGACCCCGCTCCCATGGGCGAGCTTGACGCCGCGCCCGCCCCGCTTGCGGAGTTCCCGAAGGCGAGCTTCACCGCCCCCGAGGCGTCGGTTTTGGTGGTGGACGACCTGCCCTCCAACCTCATAGTCGCCGAGGGGCTCCTGGCGCCCTACCAGACGCGTGTCTCCACGGCCTCCAGCGGCCGCGAGGCCGTCATGGCGCTGGAGAGGAGGGACTTCGACCTGGTGCTCCTGGACCACATGATGCCCGGCATGGACGGCATAGAGACCGTCCAGGTCATACGCGCCATGGAGGAGGAGCGCCTGGCCACCCTGCCGGTCGTGGCGTTCACGGCGAACGCCCTCGCGGGAATGCGGGAGTTCTTCCTGGAGAACGGCTTCGACGACTTCATGGCCAAGCCCATCGACGTGGAGGAGCTGGACAGGATACTCAAAAAGTGGATACCCGCCTCCAAGAAGGCCCCGGCCCCCGGCGGCGGCGAGGACGCCGCCGCGTGACGGAACGGCCAGCGGCGGTGAGGCTTGCCCTGGACTCCGCGTTGCACTAATTACGCCAGCGCGAAAGGCAGGATTGAACTGAGCGGCGACACAACGCCACTTCTATTCGGCGATGCCGCCGGCGCTAGATTTTGGCCATAGCGAGGGGGAGGGCGCAACCGCGCGCGGGCTCGCCAGTGAAACGCGCGGGCTGGCGCGAAGAGGGCCCCGGCCGTCCCCCCGCCCTCTCTCAGAGGTCCTTGTAGCTGTCGTCTGGCCTTCCATTGCTGGCCTTCCATTGCTGGACGTCCGCGGGACTCTTTTTCTTTTACGCGCTTCCCCGCGAGTTAGTGGCCGAACCCGCCGAAGAGTTTTCCTGTCCCCCTTCCTGGATGGAGTTCCTGGGGAAGCGCCAAGCCGCGCAGGGATGGTGCCGATCCCCGTGCGGCGCCTGTTGTCGGTCTTGTGGCGGCTTAAGTCCGTCCTGGCCGCTGGGTTGGCTGGCATGTTGTCAGCCAGCCGACATTCCGCTGCGCAGCTGAAGATCACGTAGTCGAGGTTGCAGTAGACGATCATCTTTTGGAAAGAGCGCCAGGTCCTGCGGGACACGCGGCAGGTTTTGTCGTCGGCGGCGTCGATGCGAAAGGCGCTCCGATGCTTCTGGCTGAAGGCGATCTCGTTCTAGCCCTCCTCGTCGATCCATTTATGACGCCGCCGAAATAAAACGCTGTCAGGCCCATTTTAAAATGTCCGGGTTATTCCAAAATTAAAATGTCCGGTCTCCAATTTTCAAATGTCCGGTTTGTTACAGGGGTTCCGGAATTTTTTAGACTTGGCACGATAGTCG
>JAIRZX010000482.1 GCA_031267005.1 Deltaproteobacteria bacterium | reverse complement strand
CAAGAAAAACACATCAAGTTCGCCTTCATTACCGGAGTCACTAAGTTTTCCAGGATGGGCGTGTTTTCCAGGCTCAACAACCTGCGGGACATTTCCCTTTTTCCAGATTTCAGCGCTTTCATGGGCTACACCCATGAAGAGCTGAAGACGTATTTCGCTCCTTTCATAACCCGTACCGCACTTGAGTTCAAGATGAGCGAAGAAGGGCTTTTATATAAAATCAAGGAATATTACGACGGGTTTTCCTTTGACGGAAAAAACGAGGTGTACAATCCTTTTTCCGTCATCTCCTTCTTCACGGAGAAAAAATTCGGAAGCTTTTGGATGGAATCAGGATCTAACACCGTCGTCAGGAAATACCTGCGGGATAAGGTGCTTACTGTTGACCAGTTCCAGGGTCAAAAAATTGAATACAGTCGGGCTAGAGCTCCCGGGGAAATAGACTCCACCTCGGCGGCAGGCTTCCTCTACCAATCTGGCTACCTGACCCTGCGTGCCATAGACGGAGAGGCGTATCTCCTGGATTATCCCAATGCCGAGGTACGAGAGGCGATTTCAACGCTGTTTATGGAGAACTTCACATCCGACTGGGAGGGCGTCGACGAATCCGGGCGGGAACTGGGCGAGCGACTGGCATCCGTCGATATCGCAGGCATGGTAAAAGTCTTCATTAGGCTTCTTGCCGGCATTTGCTACTATGACCATTTGGACGCGGGCAGAATTCCGCTGGTCAGGGCTCTCAAGAGAATTATCCGCAAGATACCCGGCGTGAACCGCCTCGAATCGTCGGACGAGAGCAAGTCGGCAGACCTGGCGGAGAAGCTTCAAAAGACAAGGGGCGAAAGCTTCTACCGTTCCCTGTTGCAAACATGCCTGTGGATGGCCGGAGCTAAAGTCACCCCCGAGAAACCGGAGAACCTCGGACGTCTTGATCTGGAGGTTGTCTACGGATCCCTGACGTACGTTATTGAGCTGAAAATGACGGAAAACGCCAACGGGGCGGCCACGGCGGCCAGGGCCGGAATGGACCAGATTCACGGCAGGGGTTACGGGCAGGCCTCGGAAGCGCCCGTCCTGGTTTCGCTTGCCATAGGCAAGGCGGAGAGGAACATCGTGGGCTGCATCTTCAAAAGGGACGGGCGCGAGACGGCCCTAGAGTTTCAGGACGGGACTTGCGTAATCCCCCCGCCCTCCCCCGGCGACGGCTCGGGGTAGGCAAGCCCTTTCCGGAGGGGCGGGCCTTTTTTCCGGCGCCCTTTGGGTTCCGCCGGGCCCCGTTTCCGGCGCGCCGCCCCTTCCGCCGGAGGGGGAAAGCCGAACCGAAGGGACCGGGGCGACTTGGGCTGAGGGATCCGGCGCATGGGGGCTGAGCCCCTCCCCGTGCGCCGGCTGCGCCGATTTGCCGCCGCGGCGGCAAAGGCGCGCGTCACGAATAAGCCTGACGGCTTTGGGACCTGCCGGGGAGGGGGCGGCTCCGGGATGCCCTGTGGACTGGAGGGGACGGAGCCGGTTGCCCGGGAAGGGGGGCGGGCTTCCGGAGTTTGGCCTTCGGCGAATGCCTTCGGAAGCGCGCCGGGGTTCCCGTCGGGTGCGGTGGGGTGGACCCGAAGGAACGCGATGCGGTCCCGGCGAGCGCCGGGAGGGTTTTGGGGAGCGGCGCGCCTCGGCGACAGATTCCGCTGGAATGGCTCTTCGCTTTTCATGGGCCGGGGCGCCGAAAACCGCCTTGGACGTGCGGGAGGCCGGCAAAACCGGCCACCGGCTTGGGGGTGGAACATGATTGATTAAATGTGTTTTACACCAATTAATCAAAAACTCATCTGCCGGACGCCCGGCGATCACCCTCGGGAGGCCACGCAAAGCCTTGCGTGCGGGAGGCCGCGGGCGTACAGGCGCGTTAGCTGAAGCCCGCGCGGTCCGGCATGCTTCCGGGAACCCGGCCGGGCCCGCCAGGCGGCCGCGGCCTGTGCGGGTCGGGCCGGGACAGGGCGCCTAAGGCGCGAGGCACGGCTCGGTCACGGCGCGCGGGAAAGGCCGGGGGAGGGATGCGACTTCGGGTGGCAGGCTGACTTTTCGCGGCGGAATCAACCCTTGCGGGCCGTGCGTCCGTAACGGCCGGGGCGGGCGCGCCGGGGGCAGGGGCGCGGGCGCGGGGGACAGGACTTAGAGGGTCGGCGGGTAGCGGGAGAGCCTGGCTGCGGCGGGCTTCCGCGCCGCAGGGGGGGAGCGGCCCCGCCGCCGCCGGAGTTTTGGAATTCAGGACCGGTTCAGGTAAAATCGGTTTTTGGCTTAAGCTCCTTGTCCGCGTTCCCGCTTCCCTTCGTTCCGGCCCGCCGGCTCCCTGCGGCGGAGGAAAAGTCCCCCGGCGACCAGCTTCCCGCAGGCTCCGGCCCGCAGTCCGTTGGACCTTAAGGTCTTCGGTCGCAATGCTTGCCTGGGATAAGTCCCTCCCGGACTCCCGGCCCGCGGGGGGCTTGGCGGCCCTGCCCGGACGCCGGCGATCCTCTCCCCCAAGCTTTTCGCGCCCCTGCGCCCCCCCCGCGAGGCCCCCCCCATGAGCAGCAGAGCTTACGTTAACATGACGCCCGAGCGCCTCAAGCAGGTGATGGAGGCCCGCCGCCTCCACGAGAAGGCCGTTCGGGAGCTCAATGCGGCGGTGGCCAAGGCGCTGGCCGAACGGGAGGCGAGGCTTAAGGCGCTGGTGGAGGCCCAGCGCTCGGAACTGGCCCGCGAGGCCGCGGAAATCCTCAAAAGCGCCGGGAAGCTGGAGACCGCCGCCGAAGCGGAGGCGAGGGCCGCGTCCGAAGCCGCCGCCGCCGCCGAGCGGGAGCTCGTTTCGAAGATCAGGGCCTACTTCAAGGAGCTGGAGGACGTGAGCCCTTCCGCCGCCGAAGGTCTCTCGTCGCTGGCGGACGAGGTCCGGGAGGGCATGGACAGCGGGAGGATGGCCCTCATCTTCGATTCCGTCCGCGCGGGGCTGGCGAAGGAGATTACCGGGGCCATGCGCGCCGACATTTTCCGCCGCGAGCTCGCCGGCATGGCGGAGCGGCCGCCTTTGGGGGCCAGGGGCGAAGAGTTCGTCTCCAAGGCGGCCGCCCTCATGGCGAGGAGGCGCATCCGGTCCGGGGACATGGACGAGGCTCGCGTCGAGTACCTCAACCTCATGGAGGAGGACCGCGTGGCGGACGTAAACGCCCGGCTCATGAAGAAGGCCCGGGACATCCTCTCCGAACGCGGCTACCGCCTCCTGGATTCCCGGGGCAGGCCGGTGCTGGACGGGGTCCCCCTCGCCCGGGACGGGGTCTACTGGTTCGCGGGAGCAAGCCAGGACTTCCGGGTCCGCGCCCAGGCGGACGCGAAGGGGGGACTGAACCTCCAGCACCTGAGGGTGGTCGCCACCAAGGACGAGGCGAAGGCCCACGTGCCCATGTACGCCCGCCAGCTGGAAATATCCGAGTCCGAGAAGTGGTGCGGGGCCCAGGACGCGCTGGTCGAGGCCTTGAAGTCCGACAAATCGCAAATCACCCACACGGTCTACAGGAAGCCGGGCGAGCTTCCCCTTCCGATCCTGGTTGACAGGGACAAGGAGCGCTTCGGCCGCGTCGCTTCGGCGGCCGAGGCCGAGGGGGAGGGCGCGAGTCGCCCGAAGGCCTTGGAGGCCGGTGACGGAGGCCGGGGTCAGGGCGGGTGAGACGGCGGCCGTCTGCTTCTTAAAGAACGCCGCCTTGCCGCGTTTCCGTTGTTTCCAGCTTTTCCGAGTTTCAGTTGTTTCATGGCTTTCCGAGTTTCCGTTGCTTGGAAACTTTACGAATTTCAATTGTTTAAGGTATTTAATAGTTTCCGCAGTTTGAAATATTTCCGAGTTTCAGCTGTTTAAGGGATTTCCGAGTTTCAGTTGTTTAAGGCCTTTTCCCGCATTCCTTCCCGGTCCTTCAGCATTTCAGCCCTTGCTGCCTCCCCCCCCCCGGCGCCGGCTTTACGGCCACAGGCCGGGCGGGGCGGCCGGCCCGCCCGAAAGGACGCCAGCATACGATGGAGAACCCCCGGAAACCGGCGCCAGACGGCCCTCCCCCCCCCGCCGCCCCGCAAGCGCCCGCAGGCCAGGCGCCAAACGCCACCGCCGCTCAGATTTCCTCTTCAGGGCTCCCAAAATGGGCTCGGGAGATCCAGAGGTTTCTGGGTGTGAAGTCCCAGTTCATCCTCTCGGGGAACGTCTACGACCTTTACCCCATCCCCATACCAGGCTCCCCCGGAGGCGGCACCGGGACCATGGACAGGTTCCTCAAAAGCGTCCTGGAGGAGAGGGGCTACACGCTCTTCTTCAAGTTCGAGCCATTCAGCCTGACCGAGCTCATAGGCCCGCCAGGCGGCGCACGGACTGAGGGCCTGGAGCTCCCGCCGCGGGACGCCGAAGGCGTGACCCTGGAGAGGCTCGCCAGGCTCGCGAAAGACTTGGAGGCGCACAGGGCGCCATCGGCAATACTGGTGAGCTACGCCTCGCGGCTCCCGGAGCTGTGTTCCCAGGAGTACCAAGCTTTCCTCTACGAGCTCTTCAGGCTTTCCCTCACGGCCAGGGCCGAGAACGGGCGCTTCAGCCTCGTCATCTGGTCGCTGGACAAGGAAAACGATCTCCCGCCCTGGTACCGGAACTCGAGGATCATGCCCGTCGCGGTCCCGCGCCCCGACCACGACGTGCGAAGGAAGATAATCCGTTCGGCCGGTCCGCTCATCGCGGGGTACCGGGAAACCGCGGCAAAGGATCCGGCCAGGCTCCGGACGTTCGTGAACCGCTTCGCGGACCAGACCGGGGGGCTCTACGCCGGGGAGCTCGTGTCCATCGCCTCCATGGCCGTCCAGGACCGCACGGACATAACCAGGATCGGGGACGCCGTGCGCCACTACAAGCTGGGCGTCCCCGACAACCCCTGGGACAAGCTGGACCGGGAGGTTATCTTAAACGGCCAGAAGGCGCTCTCGCAGAGGGTGATAGGACAGGAGCGGGCGGTAACGCACAGCCTGGACATCATAAAGCGCTCCATCTTCGACCTTTCCGGGGCACAGTTCTCCCCCCACTCCCAGAAGCCCAAGGGTGTGCTGTTCTTCGCAGGGCCCACCGGCGTGGGCAAGACCGAGCTCGCCAAGGGAATAACCGAGCTCGTGTTCGGCTCGCCAGAGAACTACGTGCGCTTCGACATGTCGGAATTCAACCAGCCGCACTCCGACCAGAGGCTCATGGGGGCCCCGCCGGGATACGTGGGCTACGAGGTGGGGGGCGAGCTCACCAACTCCGTGCGCCAGCGGCCCTTCACGCTCATCCTTTTCGACGAGATCGAGAAGTCCCATCCGCGCATCATGGACATTTTCCTGCAGATACTGGACGACGGCAGGCTCACCTCCGGCAGGGGGGAGACCGCCTACTTCTCGGACGCGGTCCTGGTGTTCACCAGCAACTTGGGCGTCTACCGCGAGGTCGCTGGGGGGGCGAAGGAGCCCCTGGTAACCCAGGACATGGACTACTCTGAGGTGGAGACGCGCATAGAGGGGGCCATAAGGGACTTTTTCACCTTCACGCTGAACCGTCCGGAGATCTTAAACCGCATTGGCAAGAACATAGTGGTCTTCGATTTCATCCGCCGCGCCAGCGCCGAGGGCATCTTCCGCAAGATGCTCGGGAACGTCCTGGAGAGGCTGGCCGACCAGCGACGCATCCGCATCGAGATGGACCCGGCGGGGCTGGCCGATCTCTGCCTCTGGGCCACCAGGGATCTCTCCATGGGCGGACGCGGCATAGGAAACGCCTTGGAGGAGTGTTTCGTGAACCCGCTCTCCCGCGAGCTCTACGCGCTTCCCGCCACCCGCGGCGACAGGATAAGCTGCAGGGTGACGCCCGGCGATGGGGGGAAGCCGGAAATAAGCCTCGCGCGGATCCAGTCGGAGCCTTACGCCCCGCGCTGAGCGGACCGGCGCCGCCCTGCCGTGGCAATTGCGGAGCGCGGGCTTCCATTGCCCCTTTTAGGGACGCGGGGACGCTCGGGGCGGACCCTCTGAGCGGATCGCGTCGGCGCGCTCCGGGCCGCCCGCGCGGGCTCGGCGGGCCGTGCGCCCTCCGGGCGGCCCGTACTCTGCGGCTATTTTGTGAAGTCCCGCACACGCGAGGACGGCGACGGGCAACTGAAAGCGGAGGGAGCGGAAAGCCTGAGGGAACGGAAAAGCAGGAGGTTATGGGATAGCCGGAGGTTGCGGGAAATCCGAAGGGGAAAGGAAAGACGAAAGGCTGCTGGAAACAATATGGGAAAAGGAAAGACGGATATCGCGGGAAACCGGAATAGGCAATTAAAGCCGGAAGTTGTACGAAAGCGGAAGGGGAAACGAAAAACGGATGTTGAAGGAAACCGGGAGGGGAAATGAAAAGCGGATGTTGCAGGAAGCCGGGAGGGGAAAGGAAAGACGGATGTTGCATGAAACCGGAAGTGGCAATGACAGACTGATGTTGCAGACAACATGACAGGGCAAGGTAAGCCGGATGTTACAGGAATCCTGGATAGGAAATGAAAGTCTTATGTTGCGGGAATTCTGAATGGGCAAGGAAATACTGAGGTTGCTCAAAAATGGAAGAGATTAAGGCGGGCGGAAGTTGTGAAAATCCTAAATAGGAAAGGAAAGCCGGAAGTTATGGAAAATTTGAATCGGCAATGAAAGATGTAAGTTACGATAAACTACAATAGTCAAGCAAATTAGGAGGTTGCTGAAAACAGAAATGGTGAATAAAATCAGGATGTTACGGAAAACCTGAATAGGAAAGGAAAGCCGAAGGCTGTTTGAAACCGGAAGGTGCAAGGAAAGCCGGATGTTGCGGAAAACATGAAGAGGCAAGGAAATCCTGATGCTGGGGGAAACCGGAAGGCGAAAGGAAAGCCGGAGGTTGCGGAACACCCGAACAGGCAAGGAAAGCCGGAAGTTGGGGGATACCTTAAGGCGCAAGGATAGCCGGAAGGGAGGCGAAAAGTGAAGGCGAAGGACAGGGAGCCGGGGACGGCGGCGGAAAACGGCCCCGCGAAAGGCACGGGCCCGGGAGTCGGCGGCGAGGCCGCTTCCGAGCCCGTTGCGGATCCTCCGGCGAGCTTCATCTCTCTCGGCTTCACCCACGCGCCTCTGGCGGCCCTGGGCCCCGGGCGAAGGGTGGGCGTCTGGACGTCCGGCTGCGATCTCAGGTGCCCCGGTTGCATCGCCCCCGAACTCCAGGAGGCCCGTCCGGAGGGGTTCGTCCCCGCCGAGGAGCTCGCGGGCTGGGTGGTGGCGACTTCGAGGCGGGAGGGGCTCGCCGGGCTCACCGTCTCGGGGGGCGAGCCGTTTTTCAGGCCAGAGGCCTTGCGGCTGCTGCTGGAACTCTCCAGGGAGGGCGGGGTCGGTGACGTCCTGGTCTATTCCGGGCGGAGGGCCTCGGAGCTCGTCAAGGCCTTTCCCTGGGTGCCGGAACTGGTGACCGCGCTGGTGGACGGGCCCTTCGAGGAGGGCAGGCCCTCCTCCAGGCCGTGGAAGGGGTCCGAGGGCCAGTCGCTGACGGTGTTCGGCGGGGGCGATCTCGGGGAGGCTTACTCGCGCTGGGAGGCCTCCGACGATAGGCCCCTCCAGTTCGCGCCGTTCGAGGGCGGCGTGAGAATCCTCGGTATACCCGCCATCGGATCCTATGATAGTATCCCTATTGAGCGCGGCCCGCGCGGCCCGGAGAGCCCGTAAAGCCCGTAAAGCACCCGTCCCGGTTGCCGGAGAGCCCCCCGAAAGGACCCTATCCCCAATGGCCCTGGTGAAACTCTGCGCCTGCGGGCGCCGCAACCACCCCTTGGCGGCCCGGTGCGCCGACTGCGGGTGGGACCTGAGGGAGATCCCGGCCGAGGACGACGGGCGGCTCGGCGGAGGGGACCCCGGAGAGGCGGAAGGTACGGAAGGGTTTGCGGAGGAACCTGTGGAAGTGGCGGTGGAGCTAGCCGGCCCGGAGGACTGGCCTGCGCCTGAAACGGGCGGCGCGGGCGGGCCCCTTCGGGATGCCGGAGGCTTTATCGTCACGGACGAAACGGACTCTGCCCTCGACGCTTTCGACGCCCTCGACGCCCTCGCGGCCCAAAACCCTCCCGGCTGGGACGGCGGAACCCCCGCTTCCCCTCCTCCCCCTCCACCTTCCTCCTCCTCCTCCTCCTCCGCCGCCGCCGCCGCGCGAGGGATTCGCTCGGGCGAGTCATCGGCGTGGGAAGCGCTGGGCTCCGGCGGGGAAGGGCCAGGCGGTGACGGCGGGGAAGAAAACGGCGGGGGGGAAGAACCGCTCTGGGCGGAAGGGCAGGGGGCCGATCCCGCGCCTGTTTGGGGAGGCGGTACTCTCGCTCCGCTACTGGACGCGCCTCCCGGCCCGGACACCCCTGTCAAGCTCTGTTCGAAGGGCCACGTGAACCCGCCCGAGGCCGTCCTGTGCCTCGAAGAGGGCTGTTTGGAGGACATAGCCTTCGCCGACATCGTGCCCTTCGGCTCCAGGGTGGCCGACGGCGGCCCGAAGGCCGCTTCCGATCCTTCCGTGGGCGTCGGCTCTCCCGGAAGTCCAGCAGGTTCCGCACCTTCCGGAAGTTCCGCGGCTTCCGGGAGTCCAGGCCCCGCCGGGGAGTCCCGCCAGGAGCGGGGCCGCCCCGAAAGCTCCGCGGACCGACGCGGCAACGGAGCCCCCTGGTTGCTCCGCGAACCCGAGGACGAGGAGCCGGTCATCATCTACCCCGAGGAGGAGCAGCTGATCCTTGCCCTGGACGGGGGCGGGAGCTTCGCCGTGAGGGACGGCGACGTGGTGGGGCGCCTCGCGAAGGGAGCGGACATACTGGAGCGCTACCCTACCGTTTCCAGGCGGCATCTCTCGGTGGCCTTCAGGGAGGGGCGCTGGTACGTGAAGAACCTCTCCACCAACGGAACCTACGTGAACGGCAGTCTGGTCGAGGTAGGCGAGGAGTCGAAGGTATCGGACGGCGACGAGCTGAAGCTCTCGTCGCGCATGGCGTTCAAGGTGTCGCTGTGAGGGCCTACGCGTTCACGGACAGGGGAGGGGCGAGGGAGCGCAACGAGGACGCGCTGCTCTGCGCCGGGGTCCTGTCGGAAGAGCTCATGGAGCGCCCGGTTGCCTGCGAGGGTCTGCCCGACCCGTTCCTCGGGGCGGTGGCTGACGGCATGGGAGGCGGCCCCGGAGGCGCCGAGGCCGCCAGGGCGGTCCTGCGGAACCTCGCCGCCGCCAGCCTCCCGGCCTTCTGGGACGAGGCCAAGGACCTGATCCTGAGGATCCTCGCGGACACTTCGCTGCAGTTCGCCGGGATGGCGCGCGAGAACGCCATGATGTCGGGCATGGGCACGGCGGTGGCCGGGCTCTGGGCCAGGGGGGACAGGGCCCTCGCCTTCAACTGCGGGGACTGCAGGGTCTACCGGATCCGGCACGGCTACTTCGATCTCATAACCAAGGACCATTCGCTGGTATACGAACTTTACGCAGCGGGGGCCATCACCGAGGAGGAGATGGCCAGCCACCACTTGAAGCACATGCTCACCTCCTCCGTGCAGGACTGCCCGGAGCCCCCCAGGGCCTTCTTCCGCGAGGTTCCGCTGATCGCGGGGGACGCGTTCCTGATATGTTCCGACGGGGTCTGGGAGGCCCTCCCCAGGAGCGAGATGGAGCGTATGAACTCGGACGGCCTTCCGGCGGAGGCCGCGGCCCGCATGGCGAGCTCGCTGAAGGGCCTTGGCTGCAGGGACAACACGACGTTTTTATGGATCTGTTGAAGGATACGGGCGAGGGGACGCGCGGAGTCCTTAAAGCGGGGGCCCCGACGGCGGCCGGATGTTGCGGGCGCGTCGAAAGCGGCGGGCTTTGCCGGAGCGGAGGGCGCGGGCAAGGCGGCGGGGGCGACAGAAGCGGAGGGCGCGGGCACGGCGGCGGAGGCGACAGAAGCGGAGGGCGCGGGCAAGGCGGCGGAGGCGACAGAAGCGGCGGGCGCGGGCAAAGCGGAGGGGGCGACAGAAGCGGCGTGACCCCCGAACGCGGGCTGCCCGGCGGAGGCGCCGGGCTTAACAGCCGTCCGTCCCGAAAGTTCCGCCCGTTTTGCGCGCCGTTCCCGGCCGCCGCAGTTGCTGCCGTGGCCTTAGCGGCGGCGCTGGCGGTCGCGGCCTTTCCGGCAACGCCTTCGCTGGCGGCCCCGCCGTCCCGGCCCGGCGTACCCTCGCCCGCCCCCCCGCCGCCGGGAGTCGCCGTAAACTCGGTGGGCATGGAGTTCGCGCTGATCCCGGCGGGGACCTTCGTTATGGGGGATCTCGAGGGAGAGGGCGACGAGGCGCCTTTGCGAGAGGTGACGATAACCCGTGACTACCGGCTGGGCCGCCACGAGGTGACCCAGAGCCAGTTCGAGTTCGTGACCGGCCGCAACCCCAGCCTTTTCGAGGGCCCGGACAACCCGGTTGACAGCGTTAGCTGGGAGGACGCCAACGACTTCATCGCCAGGCTGAACGCCATTGAAGGCACCGCTAAGTACCGTCTGCCCACCGAGGCAGAGTGGGAGAGGGCCGCGAGGGGGGGAAGGAACACCGCCTTCTTCTTCGGTGACGACCCGTCGGAGCTGGCCTCGTACGACTGGGTACTCTCAAATTCCGGCGGGACCACGCATCCGGCGGGAACCAGGGGCGAGGGCCCGTACGGGCTTTACGACGTCTACGGGAACGTCGGCGAATGGACGGCCGACCGCTACGGCTATTCCTATTACGCGGAGTCGAGGAGGGTAGCGGATCCCTTAGGCCCCCCCGTCGGGGCCGAGCGGAGCGTGCGCGGGGGCTCGCGGCACGACTATCCCTTCCACGCCCGCGCCGCGGACCGCCTGGGGGCCGATCCGTCCGCCGTCCCCGAGGAGATTCGCGGGTCTTTCGGCTTCCGGGTGGCGTACTTCCCGGAAAAGGTCAAGAAGACCCTGTACTCGGGCGCCGGGGAGCCGCGCTAGGCGGGAACTGGGTATCCGTTCACGGGAAGGACAGGCAACCAGCCTGAGCGAATGCAAGCCAGGCTTCGGGGGAGGGCGGACGGCCTGGAATTTGAGGATATCGGAAGAAGCGTTACGTGTTGAGGGCCTGTCCCCGGCGCGGCAGACACGTTCAGGAGGGAACTGTCCTGAAGCCCGGAATAGGAATGGGGGTCCAGCCTCCCGTAAACGGATACGTGGGACTTTGCCTGGCATCGACGCGATTGGCTACTGCACAAGCTCGCTAACTGGCCTGTACAAGGGGATTGGTGTGGGAAAAGGTCGAATAGCCCCTGAAAAAGGTCGAATAGCCCTTGAAATGGACATACAGGGCAGTTCTAGGCGGTAATGAAGGCAGATGTGGCAAAAGCGATGGCGCTATGTTACAGTGGTTGTATGTTTAGCTATGTCCAGCTTCCATGCGCCCTTCTGGTTCTCCCTGACTGGGCACGCCTGCCTGGTCGCCGTGCTCGTTAAACGCCATCCTAGGCGAATCCGGCCGGCGTAGGCTACCGAAGTGTCCCGGATGAGGCAATCATAGTGTTCCGGTCTGACACTGGGCCGGGTCGGCTGGCCCTGCGCCACGTCCTCCATGCGACGCGCGTATCGTCCGGTCGATTTGACGGGTACCTGGTGTCCCGTCCCGACAGTTGAGCGCGATAGTTTCCGTCCAAGTCCCTTCCGCCCTCGTGTTGCGGCGCCGTCGGCAACTTTTTTGGCCCGTTCGTTCATCCCGGCACGGAGAGTGGCAGACAGTTGCCTGAACTGAAAATATGCCGCTGAACTTCAACCAGCCTGTAGAGATGCAGTACACTGAAATAGGCAGGGAATCCATCGTCCTTTCCGGATCCGTTATTATAGAGGGTGATTCCGCCCTCGTTTTACGGAAGTTGCCGTCAGATTCCGTGCAGTGCGTGGTCACCTCACCTCCGTACTGGGGCTTGCGCGACTACGGGATTGGCGGCCAGATAGGCCTTGAAAGGAAGCTGGATCAGTTTATCGGCGATCTCTGCGCAGTCTTCGTGGAGGTCAAGCGGGTGCTGGCACCGGACGGCGTGTTGTGGCTGAACATCGGCGACGGCTACACGAGCGGCAACCGAGGCTACCGCGCGCCTGACAAGAAGAACCGCGCCCGCGCCATGAACGTGAGGCCGGAGACTCCGGAGGGGCTGAAACCCAAGGATCTCTTGGGTATACCGTGGCGACTCGCGTTCGCCCTACAGGACCTCGGCTGGTACCTCAGAAGCGATGTCATCTGGAACAAGCCGAACGCCATGCCCGAAAGCGTTAAGGACAGGCCGACCAGGTCGCACGAATACTTGTTCATGCTGACAAAAAACGAACGGTACCGCTACGACTGCCAGGCTGTAATGGAGAAGGGCCGCAACAGGAGGACCGTCTGGGACGTGAACACCCTGCCTTTCTCCGGCGCTCATTTCGCTACTTTCCCTCCAGACCTGGTGTTGCCCTGCATCCTGTCCAGCTCTCTCCCCGGCGACTACGTCCTTGATCCATTTTTCGGTTCGGGGACCGTAGGCGAGGTGTGCTCGTTGCTCGATCGCAGGTTCGTTGGGATAGAGCTCAATCCGGAGTACGTAGCGATTGCCATGAAAAGAGTCAAGTGCAGCCCGGTGAGTTTGCAAAAGGTTACGGGCTGAGATGATAGTCCTTCCGGACCCGTCCCTCCAAGTCGGGTTTCGCATACACCTTGGCACAAGCCAGAAAGCGGATGCTGGCTTGGTCGTTACTGGCATGCGCCGAAGAGATAGGCCGTGATGGGTTCGAAGGACATCTCCGTGAGTTTGTGGAAGTCCGTGCCTTGGCCCGCCTGGAAGCTTTCGGAATAAGGGGAGAGTTGCTCTTTGCCGTCCCTTCCCTTCTCGGCCACTGCCCCGAACTCCAAAGCTGTTATCGGTTGTTGCTCGGTTACAGCCAGAATGACTTCTATGCAAGCGATTCTGGGATAGACAAGTTAAAGGTGATGGAGGAGCACGGGTCGGTTCCGGAATCGCTTAAGCCACGGCTTCCGGAGTTGTGCCGGGATTTGCGCCAGAGTTCACAGTTTCTGTTGGACGGGCTTCCAGACTCGACGCTCGATGCCCGTTTCTTCGAGGAGCTTGCCTTGCTGGCGCATGGCCCTCAGCTCAGGGGCGGGCGAACGTCAAACGTGGAGCTGGCTCTAACGTCTATGTTTTCAATATAATTTTATGAAGATTGCCGAGAAGAGCGTTGTCATATTGTATCGGCACAGGATCTGGGTAAAGAACGCGGCTGTTCGGAAAGTCGATATAGAGTTAGCTTCCGATCCGGACATAGTTATCCGCTGGAAAATATGGTAAGGGACCTATAGGAACCTTATCGTTATAGAAGTGAAGGGCGGCAAAGATTATTCTACTATCAGCAACAGGATTGGCGAAGCCGAGAAAAGCCTCCGGAAAGCCAGGAGCGGAGGGTATCCGGAGAGCTGGACGGTCGTGATAATTGATAGGGTAGATTTAGAGATGGAAAAAAAAACGAGTCGCCAGGCATCAACAGGATTTTCAGGATTTCAGGGTTGCTTGACGTATCAAGCGACTAGTTTCAGGCTTTCAGGTATTTCCTCCTGTCTGGCGTCGGAATATAATGACAGGGCATTTGTATCTGATATTAAATTATTTAGGGTGTTAATAATAATCAGGATTTACAAATTTATTGCGATAAAAATAATGATGACTGATATCTTTAAATTACGTATATATTTGGGGAAGCAATAGTTATGCTCAGGTATTACCCAAAAAAGTTCGCGGATGCCTCAATGGCATTCTGGTATTCTGGTATTCTGGCATTGAGTTTAGTTCGTAATGGAAACAACTCGGAAAGGAGGTCTTTAGCGGTTAAAATCTGACAAAATAACTGCGATGTAATTCAATATCGGGCGCTAGGGCTATGCTTATTTAAAAAACCAACAAAATATTTTACACAATCAAAGATGTTAATGCCCGTACAATAATTTACAATTTCGTTCTATAATAATTTAGATGTTGACTAAATCACATGAAAAAACCAACATAAAAAATGACGCCATTTGAAATAGAGATGGAAATTATCACATAATTTTGATTTGACATTGAGTTTGGATTTACAATTCAATTGATTGTTTAATATTCAGGATATGCTACAACATAATTTTCTGAGAGAGGACAATCCAGTTCAGCTCTGATCGCAAAATATTCGAGGCAGATGATACGCGGACGGTAACCTCCTCGATGGGGTTACCGATGCTCTGTGCCACCCGCCCGCAACTTCCTCGAGGCAGGTGAGGCTCAAAAAATATCCGTCCTGCACCCTTCTGCCGGGGGAAAAATATTTACCGCGCTGGGATAATTTCACCCTCAGCCTGAGCCATGGGCGCAACAGATGAAATTAAACGGTTGACTATACGGCCTTGGATATCAAACATCGCAGATCATTTGTAAAAGAAACAATAATTTTTTATCTAAACATTTATATTTTTAAGATATCAAGATAAAAAATTATAATATTTATGAATATATAATCTTAGATGTTTTAAAAATATTGAACACTTATTGGGGTGAATATAAAGACCCGGTTTCCCGCTCCGAAGTTCTATCCTTCCTTTTCGCGGACATCAATTCTTAGCGGTATTCAGCTACAGCTAAATAGCCTTCAAGAGACGTAGCCATAGACGGATCCGCTGAAAGTGGATATAAGTTATGGGCGTCAGCCCGCCACGGGACCGACGCGGCGTCAATCTCGGGCGAAACGGACGGACCGAACGGACCGAACGGACCGAACGCGCCGTACGCGGCGTAGCGCCGTACGTGGCGGACGTGGCGGACGCTGAGGAAGCGGCGCCGCTTCGAAACTGCGGTGCCTGACGAACCTGTCCGGACGGATGCAGAGACTTTGCCGCCAGACAATTCAATTTCAATGGAGGCGACGCGCGCGGATTAGAGTAAGCTTTTCCGAGGGTTCGGCCCAGGGTGGCGACGCGGCATTTCAGCAAGCTGGAAGCTGTATCCTTGCAACTGGAGGGCGTGGCGTTTGACGAGGTCCGAACGCTTGAACGACCGAACGCAAGACAATGGAAAGGTGTTGAGGAAATTACAGCTGAAAGCATGGCACCCCTCAGTTCGCGGGGCTGCTATTGGAAATGTTAAGTCAAGCGGCATTTTGATAATTCTAGGGATTTACCGCGCGGTCGGTTACCGCTTAAGAGCGACGAAAATTTTGATAGAATAATCCTGACGGTAGGAACAATTTATTGTAACTCTGACTCCAGAAAATCTGAGCGAATAAAGATCCGACAAACAATCAAGAAGAGACTCAACGCTGACGGAGTTTTTCAACCGTGCGCAGCCGGTTCCGGCATGAGAACGCAAAGAATGTTTGTATTTTATGAAAACGGCTGTTTGCGGAGATTTCAAGGTCGCATCCTTGAAATGATCATAGTGGATATAAAATATCCGTGATGAGCTGAACGCACGATTGGGTGAAATATTGCCGATGCCTGTCGGATAAAATAAAAAATTATTTTTAAGACCGTCCCGGGGCAGCCCCGGTTACCCGAAATGATTGTATATTGCACCCAAGCCGGGTAAGTCGCACGGCGGGCCGAAGGTCCTCAATGCGCGGCCGGTCGCGATTAATACCCTGGAAAGGCGAAAGCGGGAATGGTAACCGAGCATCTTGTTCCTCCGGCGATCAAGCTGGACATGGATACGGGATCGCTGGACGGAATAGCGCCCGAAGTTGAAGACGCGCCTCCGGACGGGGGTATCTAGCGGGAAGGCGGGCGCATTCCCTTGCGGCGCGCGGCTGCTGGGACATAACGTTATTGGCGCGTTCGCGTTCGTCTCCGCGCTACCGCGAGCTGGGATTGTCCGCGTGACGCGCATAGGCGCCCAGGAAGCCAACCCTTCTGATTTCATGCGGATTGCAGGCTCTGCCGCGGAATGCTCTCCCCTTGCCGGAATCCACTAGTCGGCGCTCCCCTTGCAGGAACCCGCTGGCCGACGGGATCAGTAGCCCCGAACAGTTTGCGGTACCGGCCGGGCTGACAGGTAAGGCGAAGCCGGTGCGCGTCAGGATTCCAGAAAGGCGCTCCCCCGGGCGTTTCGGCGGGGGGGGGGGAGCCAGTCAGGCGCCTGGCCGAGAAGGACTCGGCGGGCGGGCTCACAGGCGCGATCCGCGCCGGAAGTAAGGCAGCGTCCCTCCGGGGACGGGATTAGCAGCGCATGCCCCGGACACCTGCCTAAGCGCGGGGCCGGGGCGGAACAGGCCCGTGCGGGGCCCTTCCCCGCCGAGGGCGGAACAGGAGGCTTTCCAGATGAAAATGAGGGTTATCGTTGCCTGCGGGGGGGCCGTGGCCACCTCCACCGTGGCGGCCAGCAAGGTGACGGAGCTGTGCGCGGAGGAAGGCGTGGACGTGGAGATCGTGCAGTGCAGGGTCTCGGAGATAGCGTCCCATGCCGACGGCGCGGCCTTGATAGTAGCGACCAGCAAGGTTTCCAAGGACTTCGGCATACCGTTCGTGAGCGGGATGCCTTTCATATCCGGGGTGGGGGTCGACAAGGCCCGCCAGGCCATCCTGGACGCGCTCAAAGGTCAGTAGACGGAATCCCGTCCCCGTCGGGACGCGCTTGGGCGCGCATGCCCCGCCCCGGGCGGGGCTCACCCGCCGGTCATGTAACTTTTAAGGAAAGGTTATCATGGAACAGTTTTTAAAGGCGATCCAGGTCATCGTCGATTTCGGGCCGGCCGTTATGCTCCCCGTGGTCATGACGATCCTGGCCCTCTGCTTCCGCGTGAACTTCGGCCGCGCGCTGCGTTCCGGCATGATGATCGGCGTGGGCTTCGTGGGAATAGGGCTAGTAATCGGCCTTCTCACCAACAACCTCGGGCCCGCCGCCCACGACATGTCCCAGCGCTTCGGCATGAACCTGTCGGTCGTGGACATCGGCTGGCCTGGCGCCTCGCCCCTCACCTGGGCGTCCAGGGTCGCGGTGCTGGCCATTCCGGTGGCCATCCTGGTGAACCTCCTCATGCTATTCACCAAGACCACCAGGGTGGTGAACGTAGACATCTGGAACATCTGGCACTTCGCGTTCACCGGCGCCCTGGTGAACCTCGCCACCGGCAGCCTTGCCTGGGGCATCTTCGGCGTCGTGGTCCACTCCGCGCTGGCCTACAAGTTCGGAGACTGGTTCGCCCCGGTCCTGGAGGAATACTACGAGCTGGACGGGCTGGCCGTGCCGCACGGCACATCCGCCTACATGGGCCCCATCGCAGTGCCCGTGGACTGGGCCATAGACAAGATCCCCGGCGTCAGGGACATCAACATCGACGCGAGCGTGATAGAGCGGAAGTTCGGATCCTTCGGCGAGCCGATGGTCATGGGCGGCATACTGGGCTGCCTCATAGGCTTCCTGGCCGGGTACGACGTCAAGGGCCTGCTCACCCTCGGCATCCAGATGGCCGCCGTCATGGTCCTTATGCCCAAGGTCGTCAAATGCATCATGGAGGGCCTGCTCCCCATCTCCGAGGCGGCCAAGACTTCCCTCCAGAAGAGATTCTCCGGCGGCAATTTCTACATAGGGCTTGACCCCGCCATCCTCCTGGGCGACACCCAGGTAATCTCGGCGGGACTCATCTTCGTCCCCCTGACCATCGCGATAGCCATCCTGATGCCAGGAAACGAGATCCTCCCCTTCGGCGATCTGGCGACCATAGGCTTCTTCATCGCCATGGCCGTCGGAATACACAAGGGAAACCTGTTCCGGACGCTCATCTCCGGCACGATCATAATGATCATGACCCTATGGATCGCCAACCAGACGATAGCTTTGAACACCATGCTCGCGAAGAGCGTGGGATCGAGCCTTATCGTAAACGAGGCCACCCGGATAGCCTCCCTCGACCAGGGCGGCAGCCCCATCACCTACCTGCTCACCCAGATCCTGGGCGTCATGAACGTGAACGGCTTCATGGTCATAGGCATCATATACGCCTTCTGCGTCGTTTTCACTGCCATGATCTACCGCTCGAAGATGG